>CAZGYS010000117.1:0-13000 GCA_964530305.1 uncultured Leptospiraceae bacterium | reverse complement strand
GGCTGAGGGCGGCGCGCGTGACCTCCGTCGAGAACCTCACCGTGATCACGGCGGCTCCGGTACTCCCGCCGCAATCGATTGCAGTTCGGCCGGCGCAACCTGGACGGCTCGAACCAGCGCGGAAGCAAACTTCTGGAATTCCATAGCTTATGGAAACGGCCTGTACGTCGCTGTTGCCGGCACCGGCACCAATCGCGTCATGACGTCCCCTGATGGTATTAATTGGACGGCCCGCTCCGCCGCGGAGGCGAATCACTGGACATCCATTACCTATGCCAACGGACTTTTCGTCGCTGTTTCGCAGGACGGCACCAACCGGGTGATGACGTCTTCGGACGGAATCAATTGGACGGCGCGTTCAGCCGCCGAAGCAAATCCCTGGCAATCGGTTACGTTCGGCAATGGACTCTTCGTAGCCGTTTCCACCAGCGGCGCCGGCACCAATCTCGTCATGACTTCTCCCGACGGAATTACCTGGACATCCCGGACCCCCGCCGTCAGCCAGTGGACCGCGGTTACTTACGGCAATGGGCGATTCGTTGCCGTCGCCAGTACGGGTTCCAGTTCCCTTCGGGCCATGACCTCCACGGATGGGATCAACTGGACCACGGGAACGACGTCGACAACAAATCCCTATCTATCCGTAACTTACGGCAATGGACTCTTCGCGGCGGTCACTTCGCTCGGCAGTCTTGATCGGATCATGACGTCTCCGGACGGCATAAACTGGACGGACCGAACTTCGCCGGAAGCTTCCGGGTGGAATAGAATCGTATTCGGCGACGGGCTTTTCGCCGCGTCGGCATTCAATGGAACGAATCGAATCATGACGTCCACGGACGGGATCAATTGGACGAGCCGTTCCACGCCGGTAACGAGCGACTGGAATGCCATCGGCTACGGCAATGGTCTGTTCATCACGCTTGCGGTGGGCACATCAGCGATCACATCGTCCTGTATTTAGTAGTGACCGTTGCGCACGCAAGCTCAAGGAATGAGCGTAGGTGAGTGGGTGAGAGGGGCCACGGAAGACACTGAAGGCACTGAAGGCACTGAATTTACCGCAAAGGCGCGGAGGTCGCGGAGTTAATCGGACCAGGGGTTGTTGAGCGAATAGCCGGGCAGGCTCTCAACCACATCGCCTCGAACCCTCTCCGTGCCCTTCGCGCTTGAAAAAGAATCCAACGACCATGCACGAACAACACCAAAAAGCAAGCCCATCGCCATACCCACAAAAAACCTTCCGTGAGTTCCGTGCCTTCCCCCAATTTCGTGGTACAAAAGAAAACCCGACGACCTTGCGGCCGTCGGGCAAAGGGGAATTTTCATGCGGAATTACAAATTAAGAACTTAATTGGAGCCGGGGACGCGCGAAGCGAGATACTTCAGACGCTCCAGGCGGCGACGCTTGTAGGGTGAATCCCATTCACGCGTCGAGAACTGCTCCAGGCGATACTTTTCCGTTTTGTGTGTAATGGTGTTGAACGGAATGTAAATCTGAAGCGGCTCATTGAGCGGCTTGGCCTTGGCCATGGCGTCGGACTTGCTCGGGTCGTCCACCCAGCTGGCCGGAAACGGCAGGTTTTCGCAGGTGCCGCGCAGGTTCTTGAGGGCGAAACGTCCCTCGTGGCCGCCGTCGCGGAAAATCTTGCCGAAGAAAGTGAACTTCACGATGCGACGACCGGGCTTGAGGGCGCCGTCGAAGCTGACCCAGTGAGTGGGTTCGCCCGTGTCCTGGTTGTAGAGGTTCGCGTGCAGCGAGTAGCGGCAATCGCGCTTCACGTCCAGCTCGGTTTCGATAATGAGCGAACCGTTTTCCAGGCGCTCTTGAAAGTTACCGGTGAAGGTGGCCGGGGCGATGGGGCTGCCGTATACGCTCTGGCGCAGGATGACTTCGTCGTTCAGACCGGGAATACGAGCGCGCACTTGAATTTCCAACTGGCCCCAGTACTTCTTGTCGGCCGAGGGAAACTTCCAGGTAAAGACGTTCACGCCCTTGCCTTTCGCTTCTTTACTCAACGAGCCCAGGCTTTTAGAACCGAAGCGACGGTCGCCGATGATGCGGGCGTCCAGAATGGTGGGTTCCAGCGGGGCGCCGTCGGCCGTGGTGGTGGTCAGTTCGGCGCGCAGCTCGTCGCCCGCGGTCAGGGCATGGCGATTCGTTTGGAACACGAAGCGCGGCGCGTTGCGCGATTTCTTTTGCAGCTCGGCCTTGATTTCTTCGTCGCTCTTGCCGGCGTTGCGCAGCTCTTGAATGGCTTGCTTGAATGCGCGCACGGTAGCGAAACGCGAATCGGCGACGATGGGCAAGGGTACGTTTTTGATTACCCAGGGTTGCGTCAGGTCCTTCATGCCGGCCGTCAGGGGACGTGAGTTGGAGGGATAGCGAGCATAGCTTTTGTATGCTTCGAAACGCGCTTTGGGCGAAGGGCCGCCGCGGGCGATGAGGCGTTCGAGTTCGCCGGCGCTCAAGAAGCCTTTCGTGCCGCCTCCGGAGCGAGTCTGGTTGTCGAGTACGCCCGCGTCGCCGCTGAGAGCCGCGGGGTTGTCGGCGCCGTCTTCACCGGCGAGCATGTAGATTCCGGCCGCTCCCAGCAGGCCGATAATCGCGACGGATATGATTAAAAGATTTCGGTTCATCGCTTTAACTCTCTCTTCCTTATTTTTTCGCTTTTACTTTTTGTATATATGTCCGGCCGCTTTCACGGCCGGTGATGTTTGTATGTTGGTATGTATTTCGATTCGTATCAGATGGTGCCCTGGAAGGGCGGATGCCTCTCCCGGGCGCGAAGCCCGGGAGAGGACAATAACACTTATACCGCTAAAGGTAATTTCTTACCAGCAACCGCCTGCGTTAACGCCTGCGTTGCGGCAATCAGACCATTCTTTCTTCACGCCGGTGTTGATGGAGTTGTTTCCATCGCCGGTGTGCGTCAGACGATAAGCCTTCTTGCTGGAGCTGTACTGGTTGTTATTGTTGTAGTCTCCGGTCCAGATGTAGTGGCTGCTGTAGCGAGAGCGGTTGCACGCCGAGTGGCTGCCTTTGGAGCTGTGGCCACAGGTGGAGTGCAGAGCAACCGCGCCGTCGTCGTCGCCCGGCAGACGCCAGGAGGCATACCATACGCCGCGGTAACCGGCAATCGCCCAGATACCAACGCCTTTCATATCATTATGGTTGTAGGAACCGCGCGCCTGAGCAGTTTTCAGGGCGTAATCCATGCCGCTACCTGCCCAGAAAGCCAGGTCGGCCAGTTCGGAACCACCAGCCGCGCTGGAAGAAGCCATTACGAAATCAATGTTGTAGTTCGTGCTGGTTTTATCCAGGAAGTACTCGGTAGCGTAGCAACCGGCACTGTGGCAGATGATCTTGCAGTTATTGGAACCGCGGCAGCGAGCATTCAGAACTGAAGCCAGTTGAGATTGCGCGCGGCAGGAGCCCGACGTGCGAGGATCGGTGGATCCGTCATATCCGACGAAGTACTTGGTGCGGGAGGTGCTGATGTTTTTAGCGCTTCCCCAGTAGTTGTTTACATCGGAGGTTCCCGTTCCGCAGTGATTCTTGCCGGAACGGCCATGAACGAAGATGGTGTAGTCAGCGGCGCTCAGTCCGGCCGGGATGGCCATCGCGAATGCTACTGCTATAAGCATTGTTTTTTTCATCTGATACTCTTCCTCTATGCTGTTTTCAGCATGGTTTTTTTAGTTTCTTATATAGCTTCATGAATGAGTCTCAATGATTGATACTCGAATCATTTCAGCTGATAACCAGTAATGCAAACCACGTGCCGGCTTCCGTACGAGGTAATTTTTGACGCCAAAGTCATAAAAATTCGTTCGCCAGGCGATTTTTTGCACTGAAGTAATGCCACTTCGGAGGGGGTGCTTGGCGTTAAGCCACTTACGCCGGCAAATTGAGCGAAAAGTACAATTTATTCGAATTTGCGAGTTCTAAAAAGCTGATTTTCGGCCATTTTCGCCAGATTTTTGCCGGCAAAAAAAGAGCGTACGCCAATTTTTTGCCGGCTTTTTTCGAGCTCATGCTGTATCATCCGCAAAGTTTGTGAAAAATAATAAAAAAATCCGCCCCGGAGCGTAGGAACTCCGACAACGGGGAGATCAGTTCATGTTTGATGTCATTTTTTTCACCCAGAATGGGTTCGGGCGACTCACGCCTACCCTCATGACGCTCATTCCGAGCATCTATTTACTCACGCTGCGCCGGAAGAACATCCGCACCTGGATGCTGATCGGCTACTTCATCTTGATGACGGTCTTTGATCTGGGCTATCTCTACGGATATTCAGTCTACCACCCGGCGGGCTCCATCGGCTGGTACGGGGCGGCCTGTGCCGTTTTCGCGGTGATTTTCAAGCTGGGTTTTGCCTATCACATGCCCCGGAACACTTTCCCCCGAGAATCCAGAATCGCCATGGTAGTGGCCGTCCTGCTGGCCCTGGCGTCCTTCCTGGACTACTTTGTCAACTCCACCTTCCTGCACCCTACCCGCTATTACGTGGAGAATCACAACTTCGCGTCTTCCTACGTGTCCTTCTATGTGCCGCTGGTCGGGCTCCTGATCTTCCTCTGGAGCCTGGTGATTTTCTTCCGCCAGTGGCGCACCCATCGGGGCAAGAACCCACTGGAAGCCCGCACGGCGAAGTGGTTCTTTATGGTGACCCTGCTGGAGCTGGTGATATCTTTCTTCTATGTGGCCCAGCGCTTCGACACCGGCATCGGCATCGACCTCTACGAGCTGATTACCAATACGGGCGTCTCCCTGATCTTCTTCTTCTATGTTCTACTGTACCTCAACGTGGCCAGCGAGCCCTCCAGCTTCATCGTCAAGCTGGTGGGGATTTCACTGGTGACCGTCATGACCCTGACCTCGGCCCTGGGCCTGCAGAGCCTCATAAAGGAAGAGAAGCGCTATGACGAAGCTCGCCGCGGCGATATTCAAACGGCCCAGGCCCTGCTGGCGGCCAACCTCCCCTTGAAAGCAGACGCGAAAATCGCCTATTCAGTACCGGCCGACTACAAAGGCCCCTTTCCGCGCAAGGGCGCCGACGACAAGGCGTTGACCGACCGGTCCGATCAGGGACTGCTCTATTTCAATCTGCATCGCGATTCAAAGCGACCCCATGCGGGCTCCGCGGACGAAGGCTCCAGCTTCGGCTCCGATGTACATGAGGGCCGCATCTATCGCCTCATCGACGGCGACTATTATATAGCTTATCGCAATCGCTTTCAGGACCGCCTGTATGAGACCGGCTTTCTTTACGACGACTATCGCCGCCGCATGCACGCCGCGGCACGCTACAATTTCCTGGTAGTCATCATCTCGACCCTGCTCATGCTGCTGGTCTTCCCTTTCTTCTTTCGGGCCACCATCACCGGCCCCCTGCAAAAGCTGCTCACACTTCTAAAAGAAGCCGAACCAGCCGGTACAAATATCGAGTCGGGCGAGAACGAGATCGTCCACCTCTCCCGCTCGTTCACCAACATGTTGAATCTACTCAAGACCGCGAAGAAGCGCTTCTATGATTACAGTGAACACCTGGAGGAAGTGGAGCGACTGGTGGAAAGCTACAGCACCATGGAAGTGCTGCGTAAACCGGCCGGGGACCGGACGCTGGTCTGCGCCAGCTCCGCCATGCGGGGCATTTTCCGAAAGGCGGAACGCTTCGCCGACCTGAAACAACCGGCCTTAATCACCGGAGAAACGGGCACGGGCAAGGAGCTCATCGCCCGCCTCATCCATCATGACGGCGCCCGGGGCGATAAACCCTTCGTGCCGGTGAACTGCGCCGCGGTGCCCGACGCCCTGTGGGAAGACGAGATCTTCGGCCATGTGAAAGGGGCCTTCACGGACGCCCGCAACGCCCGACCGGGCAGCGTGCGGGAAGCCGGGGAAGGAACCCTGTTTTTCGACGAAATCGGTGAAATGCCGGCGGCCATGCAAGCCAAAATGCTCCGTCTTCTACAGGAGCGGCAATTTCAGGCCGTGGGCAGCGACGAGCTCCGCCCGGCGCTATGCCGCTTCCTTTTCGCCACCAATCGGGACCTGGAGGCCATGGTACGGGACGGACACTTCCGAGAAGACCTGTATTACCGTATCAATGTGTTTCATGTGCACATTCCGCCCCTCCGAGAACGAGCCGCGGACATCCCCGTGCTCGTGGATTTGATTACCGGCACCATCGCCGCGGATACCGGCCGAGACAAGGCCGTGATAGAAGAGAAAGCCATGGCGGCCCTGACCGCCTACCCCTGGCCGGGAAACATCCGGGAGCTGGAAAACGTCCTGACCCGCGCCATTGCGGGAGAATCGCTGGAAACCCTGCGCCTGGCGGACTTGCCCCGGGCGGTGGGCATGTCCGGCCCCCGCAATCCGGAGGGCGAGGAAAACATGGACCCCGGAGACGGCGAGACGCCGCTGGTCGGTACCTATGATGAAATCATGCGCGCCTATTCGGGCAAATTGATCAGCTATGCCCTGCGAAAGTCCGGCGGCAATAAGACCCGCGCCGCTGAACTGCTCGGTATAAAAAGGAATCGCCTGCGATACCAGATCAAGGAACTGGATCTCGAATAGACGCGAAGACGACGTTTCGGAACCTTAATTTTTTCATAGTTCTCCAAATTGCACAAGATTCAATAACGCGCGTTTATTTTCATTTATTTTCGCGCGGCGGGGACGCCGCGCGCGAAAGCCTCGTAAATAGTCCGGAAGTTCATATATAATTGAGATAAAAACGTTCATTCAACCGTATTTATAAAAGACGGTAGTTATAGAATTGAACATACTTACTCATTCCGGACAAACAATTGCACGTCATTACCAATTACCGAAATCATTCTACTTTTCGCGCTCCTTCGCTTCGCGGCGAAGCTCTTTTTTTTTGGGCCGCATTCGCGCATATCCCCTTGTTCGCGAAGACCTCCGATTCAATAATGAAATCCAACGTTATTTATTATGTCCCGCGATGATTCGCGTACGCGAGAACAGCTTTCGCGTTAAACTTTTTCAACGTAAAAATAAAATTATGAATTACAAACTCCATACGCGCTTTCCAAATGGCCTCGGGCCTGGCCGCGAACACAAGGCGGCTACATGACGTTTCAAGAATTTCAAGCACGATTCCCCACCATGCGGGCGGTTATCGAATACTGGATACAAATAAGCTACCAGGACGGCAAGGTGCTCTGCTCGCGTTGCGGTTCAGAACAAGTTTACGAAAGAAGGGACCGACCGCAGGACTACTGCTGCCGCGATTGCGGAACAACCACGTCCGTGTTCGCCCATACCATCTTCCACAAGAGCCGCACGGACATACGCAAATGGTTCTATGCCATATATCGCATGGCGGCAACCGATCGCTTCGGATATCCGGCGCGCCAGTTGATGCGGGAAATAGGCGTTACATACAAATGCGCGTGGCGCATCCTGCACAAAATTCGAGAGGCCATGGGTCGCGACGTCGTTGAAAAATTTAAACTCCTGGTAGAGGCGGACGAAACCTTCGTGGGCGGCAAGCCCCGCAAGGGCAACGGCAAATGGGTACGGGACACGCGGCGTCGCGCCACGACCAAGACGCCGGTGCTGACTCTATTCGACAGACGCACGGGCCTGGTAAAGGCCTCGGTGACCAGCCTGCGCCGCCGAGGGAAGCGCTACGTCGGGGATAAAATGGTCCGCCATATCGTAGAGAACGTGGAACCGGACTCGATCATCTTCACGGACGAACACCCCGGCTATAACGCGCTGGATCGCCTGGGGTGGACGCACATGAGCGTGGCTCACAATACGCGCTACGTCTCCGAGGACGGTTTCGTGCACAATAACGGCTGTGAATCCTTCCACAACACCGTAAAACGAACCCACTGGCGCTATCACAAGATGGGCAAGCAACACCTGCAAAGCTACATGAATGAATGCGTATATCGCTGGAACACCCGCAACATGACCCGAAGCGACTGCTTCGATAAACTCCTCATGCTCGGCGCCCTGAATCGCCGCGCGCCCCGCCGCGGCTGAAGCCCGCGGCTCTCCCCTTCGGGACCGCCTCGCCCACCCCCGGAGGCACCTTCGCCTCCGGTAATTATTTTTTATTGAAAATAATTACAAAATTCACTTAGATTATGTCTCGGCTTATTGTCGCATTGCCCATGGTGCAACCCGTACGCGAACAAGGGGAGATGCGCGAATATGCCTGGAAAGCGCAAGACCGGATTATTCACGACCGGCTTCTTTCGCGATTAATACCGGCCTGGTATTGTTTTTCATGAAAAATTCGGGGCGTCAAACAGGCAAAACGACTCGAACGGTGGTTCCCCGGCCCTTTTCACTCTCCAGGTTGATGGAACCGCCGTAGAGATTGACGATCTTCTTTACGGTACTCATTCCCAGACCCGTGCCGGTATCCGGTTTGGTGGAAAAGAAGGCGTCGTAGACTCTTTCCAGGTTTTCCGCTTCAATACCGCTGCCGTTGTCCGTGATGGTAATCCGGCACAAACCGTCGGAGATTTCGCTTTTCACGCGAATCAATCTTTCGCCTTCCCTCTCGATGACCGCGTCGCGGGCGTTGACCAGGATGTTTTCCACCAGTGAATAGTAATGAGCCTCGTAACCGGAGACGATTTGTTCACCTTTCAGATCGGGCTCGACCTTGATGCCGGCCTGCTCAAAGGGATGTTCATGGGCGGCGATGACCGAACGGACCAGTTCCGTGATGTCGAACTTCTCGCGTCCGCTTTGCTCCTGTCCCAAACGGGAGTAGTCCATGATCTGTTGCGTAATCTTCAAGCCCATGGACGTGGCCTTGTAGACGATGCCCAGCACGCTGTCCAGGTGCTCTTCGTTTCCAAAGACGTCGCGCAGAATGGCTAGAACCGCGGACAGCTCCTTTTCATCCACGATGGGTTTCAAATACTCGTAAAGTTCCTTGAGGCGACGACCATTGCGAAGGTTCACGCTCATGGGCGGACCCGGTTGGTCCAGACCCAGGGCTTGCTCCACGACCAGCTTGGAACCGGCCAGGGCATTGCGCATTTCGTGGGCGAAACCGCCGGCCATTTGTCGTTCCGTGGCTTCCTTTTCCAATTCCAGCAGGCGACTCTGGGCCTCCTGCAATTCCGCGGTTCGCTCCTGAACTTTGTTTTCCAGATTCGCGTACAGCACGGCGTGTTCCAGGGAGATGGCGATTTGCACGGACAGCAATCGCAACAGCTCCAGGCGATGGGGCGTAAACGCGTCCGTGGTCAGTTTGTTTTCCAGGTACAGCAGACCCGACAGATGGTTCTGGTGCAGAATGGGCATGCACAGGACGGAGCGCGGCTGCACGCGCGTAACGTAGGAATCATTGGTGAATTGACCGCGATTCTGGGCGTCATTGAGCACCAGGCTGTCGCGCATGCGGACCACGTAGTTCAGAATGGCCGCGGGCAACTCTCCGTATTCCTCCACCGGGATGCCCTGCAGGACCCGGGTGTCGTCGTGATACACGGCGCTCTCGGCCTCCACGAAGAAGCGCTGATTGCGATTCAAGATCACCACCGCCCGTTGAGCCCCCGCGCTCTCCATCACGATCTTGATCAGCTTCTCCAGCAGTTTTTCCAGCACGATTTCATCGGCCACGGTCTGTGAGACCTTGATCACCGTGCGTAAGTCCAGGGCGTCGGTAGACGACGTGGAACTCAGACTGGATGAAGTCAGGGAGGAATACAGGCTGGAAGAAACGGTAATACCGCCGCTGCTCGAGCCCGATCCCGACTCATGATAACTGCTGATGCTGCGCAGATACTCAGGGTAGCGATCTTCGAGAATTTTCAGGCGCGGCTGAGCGCCGAATTTCTTGTAGGCGTAGTGGGCTTCCCGCATGTAGAGCGCGGCGAAACGAGACCGTCCCCGGGCCGCGTAGTGAGCGGAGGCGCGTTCATTGGCGATTCCCTCCACCATCATATAGTCGTAACGGCGCGCGGAATCCACGGCTTCGTCATAGAGCTTTTCGGCGGTCTCCAGCTCTCCGTCCAGGCGCGCCAGTTCCGCGTCCACCAGCATGCGCATATGGCCGTAGTTTTCGGGGCAGGACGAGGCCAGGCGCCCCAGGAAAACCTGATTCGCGTCGATGCGTTCGCGATAGGCCTGGAGCGTTTCGGCGTCCGGATTTCCGCGTTCAATCAGACCAACGCGAATCATGGAGTCGAACATGCAGTGCACGGGCAAATACAACGCTCCGGTCAGGGGCGCCTTGTGTTCCTCGGCCAGATCGCTGAACTCCAGGGCCTTATCCAGGGTACCGTACTGGTATTCCAGGATCATCTTGGAATAGTACACGAAGTAGATGGACATGACGTCGCGCATTTCGATCAAACGCGGCAGGACTTCCTCTTCGTTGAAGGTTTCTCCCTTGAGAATCAGGGGGTCTTCGCAGCGACCCGCCAGGTTCAAGGCGAGTTGCTTCCAGGTGTAGAACTGCACGCGCAGGGCCGCGCCGGTTTTCTTCAGGGCGTTTTCATACTGCTCGATGCGCTTGAGAATGGAGTCCAGGGTCTCGACGCCGCCGGACGAGACCTGCACATTGGTAATGTACTGGATGGCCGCGGCGGCGGTCCAGATATCACCCACTTCCAGGGCCAGGTCGTATACTTCCACGGCCGGCTTGTAGATATCGCGAATGTGATTCTTCCAGGACGAACCCCAGGTGAGGTAGAGGAAGTTGGTCGTGACGCGCACGGCCTTGTCGTCGAACTTGGCCTGCAGAGCCACGGCCAATCGCCCGAAGCGATGCCCGGTCTCGTAATCATGAAAGATGCCGCCCAGCAACATACTATAGAAGCCGTAACCGAATCCGGAACTGGGCGCATTGCCGTGCTCCAGGGTCAACACGACCTGCTTGATGATGATGGAGCCCACCAGCGGAGAGCCGGAGAAGAGCGCCGGCAGACTGATGTTGCGCAGCACGCGCATCATGGCTAGAATTCGCGGATCCTGGACGTCCGGCAGGTTGATCAAGTCCTCCACTTCGCGGCCGCCCAGGTCCACCTGGTCGGGCTGCTCGGTGATTTCCAGGCCCAGCATCTTCAAGGCCGCCAGACCCGAGTCCACCGCCTCGACGATCTTACCCACGCCGAAGTAGAACAGGGAGCGCATTTCCAGGACCGTCACCTGCTCCAGGTCCGTGCGCGCGTTCTCGAAAACCGCGTCCAGGTTTTGCTCCATGGCGTCGAAATTCGTAACGACGTATTCCAGGGTGGCTCGTTCCACGTGGAAATCAAAGGTCAGTTCGTAATGGGACTGCCAGGCGTCTCCGGGCAAGAGCTCCATGCCGGTTTCGGCCAATCGCCGCGCGCCCACGAAAGCGGCCGAAGCCTTGGCCTTGCGGGCGGCCCGTAGATTCAGCTCGGCCAGACGCAGTTTTTCCGCGGGGTCCGTCAGCAATTCCCGACCACTGTTCAAATGGCTGACCATGTCCAGGAGGTTCTCTTCCATCTCCTCGGCCGAACTTTGTTCCAGCAGCTTACGACCGATGGACAAATGCAGTTCCTTCTTCTCTGCGTCGGTCAACAAGGAGTAGGCGGCCTGCTGGACCCGGTCGTGCAGAAAGTCGTAGGAAACGCGATCGATATCCACGCTGCCGTCGCCTCCGTCGGTAACGGCTTTCGCGTACTTGTAGGAATCGTCATTGGGAACGATCAGGCCGGACAAAAGGGCCTCTTCCAGTTCCGCGGCCGTTTGGGCGGGAGACTTCCCATAAGCCTGAGAAAAAGTTCGCAGATCAAAGCGGTTGCCCAGGCACGCGGCGAGCTTCAACTGCTCCTGAGTCGAAGCGGGCAGTTTCTGAATCTTGGCCACCATCAGGTCGACCACGTTGTCCATGATGTGGGCGGAACGCAGTCCGTCCATGTTCCAGTTCCACTGGCCCGCGCCGCGATCGAAGAAAATCAGGCCTTCCTGACTCAGGTTCTTGAGCAGCTCGTTTACGAAGAAGGGATTGCCCAGGGTATTGCGCATCACCAGATCCGCCACCTCGGCCGTCTCCGCGGGCGGGCGATGGAGGGTTTCCGAGACCAGGGCGGCCACGTCGTCCCGGGCCAGGGGCTCCAGGGAGATATTGTCGATCTGAATATTTTGTTCTTCCAGTTCGCGAATGGCGGCGCGCAGGGGATGGGCTTCGTCGACTTCATTGTCCCGATACGAGCCCAGCATCAGCAGGAATTCGCTCTCCGGGTCCGTAACCAGGGCGTGCAACAATTTGAGCGAAGCCGAATCCGCCCACTGCAAGTCGTCCAGGAAAACGCTCAGGGGGTGTTCCTGGCGCGCGAAAGCACGAATGAAATTCTGAAAAACGATATTGAAGCGATTCTGGGCCTCCGCGGGACTGAGCGTCAGTACATCCTGTTGAGGACCGATGATGCCTTCGATCTCCGGGATCACGTCCACGATCACCTGGCCGTTCACGCCCAGGATCCCGCTCAGGCGACTCTTCCACATGGCAATCACATCGGGCGATTCCGCCAGCAGTTGCTGGACCAACGCCTGGAAGGCCTGGATCAAGGCGCTGTAGGGAATATCGCGCTGGAACTGGTCGTATTTTCCGGCGATGAAGAACCCCCGCCGCTCGGCGATGGGCTTTTGCACTTCGTTGACCAGGACCGACTTACCAATTCCCGACCGACCGGAAACCATGAGAAAAACTACATTGCCCTGCGCCGCGCGTTCGAAGGCGCCCATGAGTTCCCTGATTTCCCCTTCGCGCCCGTAGAGTTTTTGCGGAATCTGAAAGCGCTCGGAAAGATCATGACGTCCCAGTTCGAACTCGGCCCGGCTGCCTTCGCGCAAGCGCTTCAGGCATTCCTCCAGGTCCGCCCGTAAACCGTACGTGGATTGATAGCGATCCTCAGGCGTCTTGGACAGCAGCTTCATGATGATGCTGGAGAGTACCGGCGGCAGGTCCCGGCCCGACTCCAGTTTCACGGGAGGTTCGGGAATGCGCGCCATGTG
>CAZGYS010000116.1:0-13006 GCA_964530305.1 uncultured Leptospiraceae bacterium | reverse complement strand
CTGTATCAGTTCCTTGCCTTTTTTTAATCGTGTAATCTTTCACGCGCTGTCTCGCGTTACGAACGTGCATCTCTACTATCTTTCGCCGGTGGCCCCGGAGAAAATGAAACCGGGGGCTCCGGCCGCCAACGAGATGCTCCAATCCCTGGGTCGCACCGGGCGCGAATTTCTGGGCTGGTTCCTGGAACGCGCGAAACCCTCGGAGTACGAAATCGTATCCAACTTTACGAGCCCCCCGCGCGAAACCCTGCTCAATCGCGTGCAGGCCGACATCCTGGGGGACGAAGCGCCGTCGGAAATCGCCGCGGTTTCTCCCGAGGACGAATCCATTCGCATTCATTCCTGCCACACGCCCTTTCGCGAAGTGGAAGCCCTGCAAGACGCCTTGCTGGCCTTGTTCGAAAGTCGCCCGGACATAACGCCCACCGACGTCGTCGTCATGTGCACTGACATCGACGCCTACGCGCCGCTGATTCAGGCCGTACTGGGCAATCCCGAGACGCCGGGGCTGGCCATTCCCTTTCACATCGCCGACAGCTTGCCCGGCTCCCACCAGGACATGCTCGATATACTCACCGCCGTTCTGGAACTGGCCCGGGGACGCTACACGACGACGGAAGTTCTGGAGGTTCTGGAGTTCGCCGCCGTGTCGGAGCACTTCAATTTCAGTCCGGCGAATCTGGAGATGATTCGCCACTGGGTACGCGAAACCAACATTCGCTGGGGACTGGACGCGGGCCAACGCGCCGACCTGGGCTTGCCGGAAGTATCCGCCGGCGCCTGGAAGGACGGTCTGGAAAGATTGCTGCTGGGAGTGGCCATGCCGGACGCGGACGGCGCGCTCTTCCAGGGTACATTGCCTTACGGCGATATCGAAGGCGAAGCGGCGGAAGTCCTGGGACGCTTCCTGGACTTCATGAACTTTCTTTCCGACCTCGGTCCGCGGCTTCGAGAGGAATACACTCCGGCGCAATGGGCCGGCATTCTGGCCGACATCCTGCGCGACGTCACCGGTCGCGACGCGAACGAGTTTCCCGCCCTGGGCGATTTTCTAAATGAACTGCGCGAAGCGGCAGCGGGCGCGGATTTCCAGGACACCCTTGATCTGGAAGTGATGCTGAATCAAGCACGCAATGCCTTCGCCGGGGCGAAGGCCGGATACGGATTTCTTCGAGGCGGCGTAACTTTTTGTGCTCTACTTCCCATGCGCAGTATTCCGTTTCGCGTCATCTGCGTACTGGGTTTGAACGAAGACGCCTTCCCCGCGGCCCAGGCCGCGCGTGAATTCAACATTCTCTATCGAAAGCCGGACCCCTGGACTCCGTTCAAGCGCAATGAAGATCGCCAGCTCTTCCTGGAGACGGTTCTCTCGGCCCGGGACGTATTGTATCTGAGCTACATCGGTCAGGACATTCGCACGCGTCGCTTGATTCACCCCTCGGTGGTAATCTCCGAACTCATGGACTATGCCCGCGCTCACTACCGGGGACCGGAAGGCCAGGACCTGGAAAACCACGTCCTATTGCGCCATCGCCTGCAAACCTTTCATCCGGAGTATTTCGCCCGCGACCAGGGTCGGCTGTTTTCCTACTCGGAGAAAAACCTGGAAGGGGCCCATACCCTGCGGTTCGCGCCGCGCCGTCGCATCGGCCCTTTTATAAGCGAGGAGCTTTCGCCGCCGCCGGAACGCTTTCGCGAACGCAACCTGGAACAACTAGCGGCGTTCCTGCGCAATCCGGCCGCCCAGTTGTTGCGCGAACGCCTGGGGCTGTATCTGGACGACCGCAACGACACCCTCCCGGATACCGAGCTAATCCTCCCCGACGCCCTGGAGCGATACAAACTCAGGGACGCCCTGCTCATGCAATTACTGGAGGGCAAGGATCGCGAAACCCTGGCACAGGGAGCCCGGGCACGGGGGCTGCTTCCGGCCGGCAGTCCGGGAGAGCACGTTTTTCGTAAACACTATCGCGAAGCGGAATTCCTGGCATCTCGACTGGTGCACTTACTGGGCGATTCGCCGCGCGGCGAACTAACCGTCGATCTCGAGCTGGGCGAATTTCGCCTCATGGGAACCCTGCGCAACGTCAACGCGAACGGACAGGCGTTTTTCCGCCCGGCCACGGTTAAGCCGGCGGATCTGCTGCGCGCCTGGCTGGGGCACCTGGCCTTGAACGCCCTGGCTCCTGAGGACACGGAGCTCAGCACGCTGATTGCCGGAGGCAGCGTCGGGATGCGCGCCGTTGACGCTCGTCGCTTCACGCCTCTGAACCGGGACGGCGCCCGCAAACTGCTCGAACAGTTACTGGAACTTTACTGGCGCGGAATGCGTCGCCCGCTACGCTTCGCGCCCCTGTCCGCTTTCGCCTACATGGACGCCATGCGCACCGGCAAGGGCGTGGACCGAGCCCTGTCGGCCGCAGGTCAGGCCTGGCGCGGTTCTCCCTGGCAGGGCGCCGGACGCTTCGGCGAACGCGAAGACCCGGCCATGGCTTTGTGCTTTCGCGATGAAGACCCGCTGGATCCGACTTCACCCGGCCACGAAGAATTCTTGAACACGGCCGAGCTGGTCTTCGGGCCGCTCCTTGAAAATTGCGAAGAGGTCGCCGCGCCCCCATGAAGTCATATCGCGAATTCGAACTTACGGAATGTCCGCTGGACGGCATTCGCCTCATCGAGGCGGCGGCGGGTACCGGCAAGACCTACAACATCGTTCGACTCTTCCTGCGCTTGCTGGTGGAGAAGGGGTTGCGCGTGGGCGAAATCCTCACCGTGACCTTTACTCGAGCGGCAACCGAGGAGTTGCGCGAACGCATCCGCTCCATGCTGCGCCTGGCCCAGGAGGCCCTGGCGGCGGGACGCGATATTCCGGATGAACCGGCCGTCATGGAAATCCTGGGGCGGGTGGACAAACACCAGGCCCTGACGCGCCTGACCAAGGCCCTGCGCGATTTCGACGAAGCGGCGGTTCACACCATCCACGGCTTTTGCAATCGCGCGCTGACGGAGTTCGCTTTTGAAACGGGAACCATGTTCGACGCCGAACTCATCGCCGATCAAGACGATTTAATCCGCGAACTCATCCTGGACTTCTGGCGCAAGAATATGTACACGGCGCCGGAACCATTCGTGGCCTATGCCCTGGAACGCAATCTGCATCCCGATCAACTGGTGGGCATGCTGCGTCGCTGCCTGAACCAGCCCCAGGTCGTCCCCGTTCATCCACCCGAGGCATCCCTGCCGGACAATTACGACGACCTGGCGGAACTAATCCGAACCGTGCGCGAAGGCTGGCCCCAGGCCATGAACTCAATCGAGGAGCTCCTGCGCGAAGGCGCCGCGGGCGGTATTCTCAACAAGCGCGTTTACTCGGAAAAAACCATCAACACCGTCATGACGGAAATGCGCTACTTCGCCGAGCGGACCGATGTTTCTCCCTTGCTGTTGCCCGACGATAAGTTCGCGCTGTTGACGTCTTCCCGCGTCACGGCGTCCACGAACAAGGGCAAGGCCGTGCCCGAGCACCCGTTTCTGGAACAATGCGAAGCGCTGCAAAATCTGGCTCAAAAAACTCGTCGAGAAATGGACCGTCGCATCATTCATCTCATGGGCGAGCTCACCCGTGATTGTCGCGCGGAGCTGGACCGTAAGAAGCTGGGGCTCAATGTTATCTCCTACGACGACCTGCTCATTCATCTGCATCGCGCGCTCTTCGACGCGGAGCGGGGTCCCGAACTGGTTCGCGCGCTGCGTCAGTTTCACAAGGCGGCCTTGATCGACGAGTTCCAGGATACGGACGCGGTGCAGTGGGATATTTTCAAGGCGATTTTCCAGGGACCCGATTCGGCGCTCTTTCTCATCGGAGATCCCAAACAGTCCATCTACGGCTTTCGCGGCGCGGACATTCACGTCTATCTGGACGCGGCGGGCCAGGTCAATGATCGCTACACGCTCTTGAAGTCCTATCGTTCCGGTTCCAGGCTGGTCGAAGCGGTGAACACCATCTTCTCGGCGAATCCCGCTCCCTTTATTCACCAGGGCATTTCGTATCGCGAAATGATTTCGGCCGGTCGCGCCGATAGTACGCCTCTGGAAGTAGACGGAGATCAGGGGCCGCCCCTGCGCATCTGGATTCCGGATGAAAGGCGAATTCTAAAAAAGGACCCGGCCCGCAACGCGGCCATGGATTCCGTGGCCGGGGAAATCACCCGCCTGCTGCGCGCCGCCGACGCGGGCCGCGCCAAAATCGGAACGCGCGCCGTTCGCCCCGGAGACATGGCGGTGCTGGTCCGCAAGAACGACGAAGCCGAAGCCATGCAAATGATTCTGGCCGAGCGGGGCGTGCGCTCGGTAATTCGCAGCGACCGCAATCTGTTCGAATCACGGGAAGCGGGTCAACTGGCGGTGATCATTCGAGCCGTGGAGAGCGGGGGCGGCACGGATTTGATTCGCGCGGCGCTGGTGACCGACATCCTGGGTTATTCCGGCCGTGACCTGGACGAGATGGATGAGAAGTCCTGGACGGCCGTGGCCCTGCGCTTTCACGAATACCGAGAAAAGAAGCGTCGCTTCGGCTTCATGCATATGTTTCAGGACTTGCTTCGCCGCGAAGGCGTGCGCAAACGTTTGCTCACCCTGCCCGACGGCGAAAGGCGCTTGACCAACCTCCTGCACCTGGGGGAAGTCCTGCACCGCGAAGGCCGCGCCAAGCCGGGCAATGAATTGAGACTGCTGGAACGGGACGCGGAACGAAACGTCGAGGAACATCAGATTCGCCTGGAAAGCGACGAAGACGCGGTTCAGATTACCACGGTCCACTTGAGCAAGGGCCTGGAATACGCCATCGTCTTTTGTCCCTTCAGTTGGAGCACGGGCGGCGGCCTGCGGGGGCACCTGCTGGTGCATGAAGAGAAGATTCGTTTTCTTTCGTCGTGGGCCATGAACTACATCGACGAATTCGGCGATGATGATTTTCTGACCAGGGCGGAATTGGAACGTAGCCGCGAAATCGCGCGCCGCGAACGCCTAGCCGAGGAACTACGTTTGTTCTACGTGGCTCTTACCCGGGCCGTGCATCGCTGTTATTTGATCTGGGGCCCCATCAACGACACCGGCGAATCGGCGCCCGCCTATCTCATGCACGGCGAACCCGGAATGGGCGCGGGGGAAGTTCGGGATCACTTCAAGACCCTCAAGCCCGAGGAGATCGTTAAGTCGCTGCGCGACCTGGCCGCGAAGGCACCGGACGCCATTTCCGCCGTTCCCATGCCCGTCACGCCTCCGGACCTGCGCTACGAGCCGGGCCGGGACGAAAACCTGGTGCTGGAGCTGCGCGATTTCACGGGTCGCCTGCAATCCACGCGAGAAGTTGCTTCATATTCATCCCTGGTAGCCCGTGCGGGAGAAATGGACGAGGAGCCCGCGCCTCCGCCGCTTTTGGCGCCGCCGCGCAAGGAACCGGATGAAGAAAAAAACATCATGACCTTCCCCCGGGGCGCCCACCCCGGCGTTTTCTTTCACAAGATTCTGGAAGAGGCCGACTTCGACGCTTCGAAAGAAGATCTCCTTAAGTTAACCGAGGAAATCGCCGTGGAGTTCCGCTATGAGGAATGGGCCGCCACGGCCGCGGAAACCGCCTGGAATGTTCTGCATACGCCCCTCTACGCGGGAGAGGAAGCCTTCACCCTGGCGTCCGTTTCCCGCGCGAATCGCCTGGAGGAAATGGAGTTTTACTTTCCGCTGGCCTCGGTGAAGCGAAGCGACTTGCGCGCGGACTTTCCCTCTTCCATGGAGAACCCGGCGGGCCGCTCACTGCTGGATTCAGTCCCGGACAGCGGTCCGGCCGGCTTCATGCGCGGCTACATCGATTTGATTTTTCGTCATGGAGAAAAGTTCTATCTACTGGACTGGAAATCGAATTTCCTGGGGGATAGAGTGGAAGACTATCATGAATCGCGCCTACCGAATCTCATGAATGAGGAATCCTATGTTCTGCAATACTACATCTATTTGACCGCGCTGGATCACTACCTTCGCGCGCGCCTGCCCGACTATGATTTCGACCGGCACGTGGGCGGCGTGTTGTATTTATTCATACGGGGCATGAGTCCCGGGCGCGGTTCGGAGTTCGGCGTCTATCGCGATCACCCCACGCGCGAAATGCTGGAGTGGTTCCGCGGAAAATTCATGGCCGAAACCAACCCGGGGAACCGAGAAGCATGAGCGCCGATAAGAAAAACGACGCGCGCAATCGCGGCGAAACGCCCAGGCAACCGGGCGAATCCAGTCTGGACGGCCACCTGGCCGAATACCTGCTGTCCCTGTCGGGCGCTCCGGACCCCGAGCTCAAGGAGCTCTACGGCCGCTTGATTCGCGCCACTCGCAATGGACACGTGTGTCTGAATCTCACCGCGGCGGAAGCCAAACAAACGGCGCGCCACGACGTCGTCGGCGACGGCACAACTCCCACTCCGCTGGTCCTGCGCGAAAGACGTCTTTATATGTATCGTTATTTCGACTACGAGCGCACCCTGGCCGCCGCCATCAACGGTCGCCTGGCGGTAACCGAAATCGGCGCCGGGACAAGTGATGAACAGGTCGCGGACATGCTCGAACGCCTCTTCCCCGCCGTGGAGGAAACCGACCGGCAGAAACAGGCGGCGGAACTGGCGCTTTCGCGGCGATTTCTGGTCATCAGCGGCGGACCCGGCACGGGTAAGACCACGACGGTCGTTAAGATTCTGGCGCTGCTTCTGAAAAAAGATCCGAGCCTGCGCATCGCGCTGACCACGCCCACCGGTAAGGCAGCCTTGCGATTGAGTACCTCCATTCAAAACGCGCAAGTGGACGCACCGCCCGAAATTCAAGCCTTGATTCCCCGGGAAGCCACGACCCTGCACCGGTTGCTGGGCGCCAGGCGCTTTTCGCCGTACTTCAAACACGACGCGGCCAATCCGGTTCCCCTGGATCTGCTGGTCATGGACGAAGCCTCCATGACGGACCTGCCGCTGTTCGCGAAGACCATGGACGCCCTGCCCCCCGACGCCCGGGTGATCCTGCTGGGCGACCGCAATCAACTGGCTTCCGTGGAAGCGGGCTCCGTTTTCGGCGACATCTGTTCCGTATCCGGTCAGGAGGCGAAACAGGCCCGGCGAAGTATCGTGGAGTTGAATCGCAATTATCGCTTCGGCGATCATTCGGCCGTTGCGCGGCTGAGTCGCGCGGTGAACGCGGGAGACATGAACGGCATCCTGGAAGTCCTCGAGGATCCCAATCAGGATCAAGTCCGCTGGGTGCGCGAACCCGAACGGTTGGAACAAAGCCTGACCGAGGCCGTATTGACCGGCTACGGCGATTTCGCTCGCGCGCGAAACCCCGCTGATTGCCTGGCGGCTTTTGAGAACTTTCGCGTGCTTTGCGCGCATCGCCGGGGGCGAAGAGGCGTCCCGGCCTTGAATCGTTTTATTCTCCATGCCCTGTCCGCGGCCGGCCTACTACGCCCCCGGGAGGGCCGCTCGTCCCGGGATCCGCTACCCGTGATGATCACGCGCAATGACTATCGCCTTGAACTCTACAATGGAGACACGGGGGTCCTGCTCCACGACGAGAACGAAGAAGCCCGCGTCCACTTCCCGGGCGAAGAGGACCTCACGCGAATGTACCATCCGGAGCGCTTGCCCGACAGTGAATTGAGCTTCGCCATGACGGTGCACAAGAGCCAGGGCAGCGAGTTCGACGCGGTGGTGCTCATACTTCCGGAAGCGGCCTCCCCCGTGCTGACGCGAGAATTGCTCTACACGGCCATCACCCGCTCCCGGGGTTCGTTCCTGCTCCTGGGCGAAGAACCCGTTCTCCGCGCCGCGGCGACCGCCCGCATCGACCGCGCGTCCGGACTTACGGATCAACTGATCTGACGTGAATTAAGGACTTGCCGGCCCCGCGGGAGCGGCTTCAAGTTGGTCTGATTCAATCGGAATCGACGGCAGGGATGCATGGCAAAAAAGGCAAGCGCTAAGAAGAAAACAGTTCCGGCGGCGGAACCACCTCTCAATCCGGCGGACGACACCAGCGACCTGCCGCGCCGCTTCGGCGAATTCGGCCAGCGCGTGCATGAATTGCTCTCGAAATTGCCGGAGAGCCTTAATATTCTGCGCAAGGACGCGGTGCAGATGCACTTCACCATCGATGAGAACTCGCGTCTGCGTTCCATCTCCTACTGGTTGTTCATCGTAGCTTCCTGCGGCATTGCCATTCTTGGTCTAATCATCAACAGTCCGGCGGTAATCATCGGGGCCATGCTGGTTTCCCCCTTGATGGCGCCCATCATCGGCCTGGGCATGAGCATCGCCATTAACGACGTCTACCTGGGCATCAAGTCGGCCATTGCCCTTGTCTTCAGTGTTCTGGGCGCGGTGCTGACCGCGGCGCTGATCACGCTCATCGTTCCATTGCGGGAAGTAACGCCGGAAATCCTGGGCCGCACGAATCCCACCGTTCTGGACCTCTTCATAGCGTTGTTTTGCGGGCTGGTGGCTTCGCTCAGTTCCGTGCGCTCCAACGGCAACGCGGTGATGCGGGACGTCGCCCCGGGCGCCGCCATCGGCGTAGCCTTGATGCCGCCCCTTTGCGTCGTGGGTTACGGGCTGGGAATCGGCTTCAACTGGGATATGATGTGGGGCGCGTTCCTGCTCTTCGTCACCAACTTGATGGCCATCGTACTGGTTTCCAGTCTGATCTATTATTTCATCTATGAGGGGTATCGCCCCGATCGCCTGATCCAGCGCCTGGCCAATAAACGCAAAAAGGAAGAGCCGTTGTATACTTCCAAGCTTTCGCTTTTCTGGCTGGCGTCCGAAGCCGAGTCCGGTTCGCGTCGGCGCCTGCTTTTTCCGGCCGTGCTGGTTTTGATTATTATTATTCCCCTCACGGTTTCGTTTCAGTTTCTGAAAAAGAAGAACGACGTACGAAATTTGATCACCAGTCGCCTGGAGGAGAAGAAGGTTCAATTTCTCCGGGGGCCGGAAGCGCTCACATACACGCGCGAAGGCGTGGTCGGAAACATCATTTACTCCTCGGCCAAGGTCGTGGACCTGCGCTTCGCGGAGGACTTGAAGAAGGAAATCAAGGCTCGCTTCGGGGGTTACGACGCCCGCATTAATTTAATTCGCGTCGCCGGCCAGTCCGACATCGCCGATTTGAAACGCCAGCGCGAAATCACGCTGGAGAACACCCGGGACACCCTGCATGATCGCGAAAAGCACGCCTATGCGGTTAAACTCGTGCAACGGGCGCTGGCTCTGGTGCACCCGCGCATTCCCGAAAGCGTGGGGCTGTGCATCGGCGTCCGCATTACTTACAGCGTTCAGGGCATGGATACCGTCGTGGTGGACTATGTGGGCAATCGCCCCATTCGCGGTCAGGCCCTGCGCCTGGTGGAGGACATGTTGCGCTCGGAGTTGCGCCAGCTCAAGGGCGATGTGCGCGCCGTGCGCCTGAACTACGTCGGGCGGGCTCGCGGAAATCTCTTTTGCGCTCGGCGAGAGGCGGACGAGCGTAGTCGCAATCGCGTGGACCAATTCATGAGCGTCTTCAGTTCCAATCCCTACATTAAAATGAATCTGGAACTTTCGCCTGAACTGGCGGAGCACGCCGGCAAAGGCAGGGACTTAAAAAAACTAAAGGCCCTGACCATCACGAGCCGTGAGAAACCCCGCTGCCTGATTCGCTATCAATACGAACCTGTGAAAGCCCTGTTCCGTGCCGCGGGGACGCGCCCCGAAATCCCCGCCCTCGTTCTGCTGTTTGTCCTGGCGCTGACCACGCGCCTTGACTTTCTCTTCGTGGAGCAGTTCGCCCGGGGAGCCGACGGATATTACTACGCGGCGCAGGTAAAACACTTCCTGGAAAGAGGCGGCCTGTTCGGTTCCGACTCTTCGTTGATATTGCGCTGGTTGATTTTGTTCACCTACATCACGCCGGGCGCCGACATCATCGCGTCCAATAAAATCGCCATTGCCGTACTGGGAGCCTTACTCGTTCCGGCCGCGTTCTTGCTGGGCCGCAACCTCTCCGCCGGCACCAACCCCGGGAATACGGCGGTAAACAACGCCCTGGGTCTCGTGCTTGCCGCGTTTTTCACCTCGGTTTCGCCCGCGGTCTGGTTTCATCTGGAATTCGTAAAAAATCTGGGTGGGATCGTGTTATTCACGCTCTTCGCCGCGCTGTTGTTTCCGGCCCTGGACGGGAAGCGATTCGCCGTAATCGCCGCGGCGATCTGTCTGGTGCTCACCTTGCTGTCACACAAACTCATGGGCGGTTTCGCGTTGATTTTCGCGGCGGCGGGCATGGCTCTAGCCGGCGCGAAGGCCCTCCACGCCCGCTCGGCGCGGGTCTTTCGCCTGCTGGTCGCGGGTAGCGCGGGTCTGCTCCTGGTACTCCTCCTGCTGGGTGTTCTGTTTCCCGGCGTGCTGGCCCTGGCCGACTTTTCGCGCTTTGAGAATCTCTTCACCTGGCCGCCGCGCTTTCACGTAACGAACTACTTTCACTTCATCAATCCGCCGGCGACCCATCGCCTGGAATTTTACATCATGGCCCTGGCCCCGTTGCCGCTGTTGTTCATGTTCGCGGTCGACGCCTTGCGCCGACGCTTGAGTCCGGCCTGGTTCGCGAGCGCGTTGTTCTTTTTGATGTTCGTCATTTGCATGAACCCCGTCCTGGAGTTTCGCGGGCTGGACTTTTCCTTTCGCCTCTTGATTACGATTTTCGTTCCGGCGGGAGCGCTCCTGGTTCTTCCGGCGGCACGCCTGCCCGGCCGGGCGGCCGCGTGGGGAGGCTATCTGCTGGTCCTGTGTCTGGCCGCCTACCAGATGTCGGCGTTTCGCGCTTTCCCCATTCGCGCGAAAGTGGACTATTCCCTCTATGACAAGGTGGTTCCGCTGCTGGTTCTGCCCAGGGGTTCCCTGCTCATTGCGCACCAGAGCCTGGATAATTTCTATTACTACCAGGAAGGAGAGGACGCGTTTCGCTTCATGCCGGAGGCGAAACATTTCAACCGACCGGTGTTTCGCCTGGCGTGGGGCGTAAGCACGAAGGACATCCGACGCTGGATGCCCCGGGACGCCCGGCCGCGTTTTCTACCGGGACGCTACTTACTCCTGCGCGAAAAAGACTGGGAGCGGTTTATGAATCGCCTGCCGCCCGCGCGACGGCGCGTTTATCGGAATTGGAAGAATCCTCATCGCTTTCGCCCCGGCTTCATGCGCGGGACGAAATAGACGAAGTTCGGATTGAAGTTAGAGGGAGTATCCGGTGAGCCAGGTGCCTTTCAAGGTCGAAGTGGCCGTGGTGCAGATGGTCTCCGCCGCGGTGGTTTCAATGGCGGCGGAAGAAGAAGCGTTACCGGAGAAATAGGTGACCAGTTGAATTTCCTGATCCCCCGTCAGCAGGGTTGAATTGTCGGCCGCGGTTACCGTGCAGGAACCCAGGGCTTCTCGCTTCGTGGTCGTGCTTTCGGAAGTGGTGCTGGTCGTGGGGCACTTGACGCTGGCCGCGCTCAGGGTTCCGTTCAGGGAACTGGTGCAAAGGGTCTGGGCCACCAGCAGCGGCACATTGTTCAGGTTGGCGCACTGATTGTTGACGGCCGTGGTATCACAACTGAAGTTCTGGGGGGCGATGCCCAGGGCAATCCCCAGGTCGTCCGTGCCTTCCTCACTGGAACAGGCGGCGCCGAACGCCAGAAATGAAATAGCGAATACTGAAATAAGAGTTCTTTTAATATTGATCATATCCTTCATCCCGGAGCACGCGCTCCATGGCCCTCGGGGCCGGCTTTTCTACCAGATTAGACGGCTCGGAACCCGTTTTTCCACCAATTTTTCCGAGGCTTCATCCTATATACCTCTTCAACAAGTCGGACTTGCCTTTTTTTCGGTATTTTTGGCGATTTTTGGGCGCCGGCGGGTTTAACCCGCGACAGCCTGCTGATAAAAGGGGTGTTCCTTGAGGTTGGCCAGATAATCAGCACCGAAGACCGCCATTTGCTCCTCCGTCAGCCCATAATGGCTCACCAGAGCCTGTTCTCGCTCTCCATTCACCACCGGGCCCGGAATGCCCAGCAAACGTGAGGCTATGGCCCCGCCCAGCAGGGTAATGCGGGTCAGATCCGACAGCTCCCCCACGGCCCCGGGGTCGAAATCCTGCTTATCCACGACCTGCTGCAGGGTCTCGGGCACCTTCCAGACCTCGAAGACATTGCGGCCTACTTCCAGGTGATTGGTCTGATAGCTTTCCTTTTCCAGTTGGAGCAGATCATCATTCTGGCTCTCGGAGAAGCCGAGGATGACGGAATAATGATCGGGCTTATTCAAGGCGATGACGGCCATCCCGATCTTGTGCAACAGCCCCGCCAGAAAGACTTCTTCCTTGATGGCGTTTTGTTGGGCGGGACCGCAGAGATCCAGGGAGATGAGCGCGGCGATGACCGGAAACTCATTCAGGTATTTTACGTAGATCTTGTCCTTGAGTTTACCGCTGAGATTCTTCGTGGACAGCATCAGCACCAGGTTCTTGGCGCTTTTCAGACCCAGCAGGGTCACCGCGTCCTTCAAGGTTTTGATGCGACCGGAACGACCGTAGAGAGCGGAGTTGGAAATTTTCAACAACTGCGCGCTGATGCCCTTGTCAGGCGTGATCATGTTCACCAGGCGATCGATACTGGCCTCGGGATCATTGGGATCCATTTTCAGTACATTCATCGCCACGGCGGGCAGCGGTGGAATTTGCTCCAGGGTAATTGCCATCTAGTCTCTCCAGTCATAGCGCGCGAACAAAGGTTTCACGCGGTATTTCAAATATTAATATTTTCAGCCTCGCGGGACGCACCGTAACTTATACAAATGAGTCCGTTAAAGCAGGCATTATTTTTTCATTAAGAGTGTTCATCGGGCGAATTTTCGGACAATTTTTTTCGCCTTCCATGGACATGGATTTCCTCCCACTCTTCCAGGGT
>CAZGYS010000115.1:10220-13029 GCA_964530305.1 uncultured Leptospiraceae bacterium | reverse complement strand
GGTGGGCAGGGGGTTGTAGTCATAATGGCGCGTACGGAGCACCGTGGGCCCCTTATCCCGCATGAACTGCTTCACCCGTCGCGCCAGACGCGGCGTCTCCGTACCGTTAAGAACTTCCATGGTGTACACCGGCTTGTTCGTGGACTTGAGACCGTCTCGGTAGTTCTGAAAAAGTCCCCGGGCGCGCTTGTCCTTCACCTGCAATAACTGATCACGCTTGCCGACGTTCTTCGCCTCCAGGGGCACTTCCAGTACGCCGGCGTGCACTCCGGAGGATAAAAACGCGGCCAGACTGTTCAGTTCCATGTCGGTCATGCCCGTGTCGATGAGATCGGCCATGAAGGCCTTCAAGGGCGCGCTGGTGACTTGCTTCTTATAGAGCGCCAATCGCCAGAACAGATTCAAAACCACCGACTCCTGGCGAAACAAACGATCGATGGAAGCCAGCAGCTCCTTTTTCTTCCGATCCGTCTTTTCTCGCCCCAGGACGTATTCGAGAACCTGTTCCCCCGAGAAGCGACGCACGCCGCGCGGATACTGAAAACGCGCGTTCTCCAGGAACACCGGTTGGTCGACGAAATGGGATACGCCCTCCACCAGGTTCAACAGGCGCACGGCGTCCTTCTTTTTCAAGGTCATGGTGTAATCGCTGGCAATTCCCGTGTAGGATTCGAAGCGATCCGCGGAGCTTGCGCTCATTTCGCGCAGGGGTTTCTTTTCGTCCTCGAAAAAGGCTTCCGTATTTACGAAATAAAAACAGACGCGCTTGTGGCCGGGGAACACCGTCATCTGCAGGAGCATCTCCAGGCTGTCGTCTTTTTCGTCGTCCAGCAGGGCGATGCGCACGCCGAAGGGTTCGTCGTCGCGCAGTTTAAGTTCGATGTCGTCCGCCGTCAGACGACCGTAACCGTACCAGCTTCCGAATATGAACAGAATCGCCAGGCCGACCCCGACGATGATTTTCATGTAACCCTGCATGCTTCAGTCCTTTCTCTTGTACAATTCATGGCGCCGAATCAGTTCCAGCACCCCGTCCGCCACGCAATCGCCCAGGTCGTCTCGCGTGGGCTCTTCGCCCCTGGACCAGGCCCGGGCGGCGGCTTCCCTGATTTCCGTACTGGACCAGGCCAGCAGGTTCGCGTCCAGGCGCCGAAAGTTTGCTTCGGGAAATCGCGACCGTAAATCGGTCAGCGCCGCGTCGAAACGCGCGTCGTCCCCCTTTCGCATGTAAATGACGATTTCGTGGTGCCGGAGTATTTCGTCTACATTCTTCCATTTTTGCAGGCCAATCAAGGTGTCCGACCCCATGAGCAGGCCGATCCTTTGCCCCGGGAACTCTTCGCGCAACGCACGGCATGTATCGACGGTGTAGCTGGGAGGCGGACGACGCAATTCCAGATCCACGATGCGCGTGTCCTCGACCAGTTCGGGATGATATCCAATCCAGGGGTCGTTGCGCGCGGCCTCGAGCATTGCCAGGCGAAGCTCGGAAGCGACGGGACGCGCATCCATTTTGAAAGGCGATACCGCCGCCGGAACGAAATCCACCCGACGCGCTACGTCCGAAACGAGGACCTTGCGCGCGACGGCCATGTGGGAGCGATGGGGCGGGTCGAAGGACCCTCCGTAAATCAGACGATCCAGCATGAACCCCAATCCGAATAGCGCGGCTTATTCACGAATCTCTGTCATGAATCTTTGTCTCGAATTTCTTGCACAAGGTCTACCGGCGAATTTCCCCGCGGCCCGTGACGAGATAGGTCATGGTCGTCAAATCGCGCAGGCCCATGGGGCCGCGCACATGCAGGCGCCCCGTGGAGATGCCCACTTCCGCCCCCATGCCCATCTGACCGCCGTCGTGAAAACGCGTGGAACAGTTTACGAAAATCGCCGCGCTGTCCAGCGAGCGCGAAAAGCGATCAATGGCTTCGTGACTCTCGGCCACGATGGCCTCGGAATGGGAACTACCGTACTTAAAGATGAAGTCCGCCACTTCGTCCAGGTCGTCCACCACCTTGACCGCCAGGCGATTGTCCAGGTATTCCATGCCGTATTCCTCGTCGGCATCCGCGATGGCCTCGACGTCCGGTAAAATGGCGCGGGTCTTTTCGCATCCGCGCAGCTCGGCGCCGCGTTCCTTTAACCCCTGAAGCAAGTCTCGCGCGCCGGCATACCCCGAGTGAATCAAAAGATTCTCCACGGCATTACAAACCGAGGGCCGCTGGAGTTTCGCGTTGGCGGCGATTTCCAGCGCCTTCTCCGGGTCCGCGCTGGCGTCGATAAAAAGATTGCACACGCCCTTGTCGTGCTTCACCACGGGCACGCTTGAGTTGCCGCTGATGAACTTGATTAACGCCTCTCCGCCCCGGGGCACGACCAGATCCAGATACTGGTCCTGCTGCAGGAGCGCCGTCATGAAAGCCCGGTCCGTTTCGTCCACCATGATGACGGAGTCCTCGGAGAGACCGGCCTTGCGCAACGCTTCTTGAAACAGACCGTGCAGAGCCAGGTTGGAATGAATCGCCTCCTTGCCTCCGCGAAGCACGGCGGCGTTTCCGCTCTTAACGCACAGGGCGCCGATATCCACGGTAACATTGGGGCGCGATTCGTAGATGGTAAAGACGACGCCCAGGGGCACGCGTTTCTTGATCATCTCCACGCCGGACGCCAGGCGACCGCCGGATTCGATTTCGCCCACGGGATCCGGCAGCGCGGCGATTTCGCGCAGGGCCTGAATCATGGAGGCGATGCGCTTATCATTGAGCTTCAGGCGATCCAGCAGCAAAACGATCGCGACGCTCGGGCGGCG
>CAZGYS010000115.1:0-10210 GCA_964530305.1 uncultured Leptospiraceae bacterium | reverse complement strand
ACTAATGCCCAGCTCATCCGCTTTTTCCAGGTCCGCGGCATTGGCCGCCATGATTTTTTCGACATTGGCGGGCAACTCCAGGCTCTCGGCCAGATTCAAGAGCGCCTGATTGCGCATGCCCGCGGAACTCTTGCGAATGTCCCGGAAGGCGACGCGGGCGCGCTTGCCGATTTCCTCCGCCCGGGGCATGAAGCCCATGGCGCGCTCGAAGAGCTCCGCCTGAGAAGAATCCGCGTAGCGGCGAAAGTTCATGGCGACGCCCTGTGCCGGCGTCTCGGTGGTCGTGTTACTCATGGTGTACCTGTGCGCTTTCCGTAAAAATAATCCCGGAGCCTACGACGCGACGCTCGCCCGCGTATCGCGCCCGGTCAATCACTTCTCGCGGCGGAAATCTCCTTGCGGAGGCGTGAATGAACCTTATTCTGGACCGTGCATCTAATGTAATAAAAGCGGAATTATATGGAACACAATAATCTAATCGAAAGACGCGATCCGGTGCTGGTTCTGGTACTCAGTCTGGTAACCTGCGGCCTGTATTTGATTTACTGGTACGGCAAGATCTACGACGAACTCATGGAACTGGACGGTCGCACGCCCACGGGCAATTCCTTTCCCCTGGATTTTTTCCTGTTCATTGTTACCTGCGGCCTCTGGGGCATCTACGCGGACTATCGCATCTCCGAACAACTTTCGGAGCTGGGCGCTCGCCGCGGCAAGAAGGTCAACAACTCCGCGCTCATCGTCGTCGTGCTGGACGTGGTGGCTTATTTTACGGGTTACCTCACCAATGTTGTTTCCAGCGCGATTCACCAGGACATCTTAAATAAGCTCGTGGGCGATGGTCCCTGGCGTCCGGGCGAAAGCCCCGTCACCACGGGTCCGGTTACGCCGCCCTCGACGAATCAAGGTTCGGCCCAGGCCCCGCGATCATCGAATGAAGGCGATTCGAATCCCTATGGTTGACGCAGGCGTCATCGCGCGGGCCTTTTCGGGGCGATTCGTCGCCTCGGAAGCGGCAAAAAAAATCGCAAAAAAATGCTCCAATAATACAATAGTTAGTTGACCTGAATCCCTCCGTCGAAAACACTGTCCGTGCTGGTGCTGATAGAGAAGGTGTTACACCCGTTCCCATCCCGAACACGGAAGTTAAGCCCTTCATCGCCGATGGTACTGCGTGGTTCGCTGCGTGGGAGAGTAGGACGGCGCCACTTAGCAATTATCTAAATATCATACCAACTTGAAAAGGCGCCCACCACGGCGCCTTTTTTTGTGCGCTGCGACTCGCCCTGGCGGGCTTTCGCAGCTAGAGTGCGCTGCGGCTACCCCTGACGGACCTTCCCAGCTAGAGTGCACTACGACTCGCACTCCAGGCCTCCCCACCCAGGGTGCGCTACGACTACCCCTGACGGACCTTCGCTGCTAGAGTGCGCTGCGACTACCCCTGACGGACCTTCGCTGCCGGAGGGCGCCGCGAACTTGTTCTCTTCCGTTTCGCGGCTGGAATTTGTTTCCTGATACAAATTGTATCACTTTTTTACGATTTGAAGCACCGAGTTTTCGGCGTCGCCGATTTTTTTAAGAAAACGCGGACCCTCCTTCGTATCAACAACAGGAGGCGCTCGCATGATTACTTTAGATAAAACTTCTTATCCCCTGGGGCCGCGTAATTCCATTAAGATTCGCGACCTGGGTCCGAACCTGGAACTGTGGCAGATCGGCACGGATCGCCTGGGCGAATACACCGCCCTCTTCGCGCGCATTTACGCGCATCACTATTCGGAATACTCGGAGCGTAATCGCACCGACGATGAACTCCGAGCCATTTACCGTCGCCTGCACGACCACGCCGTTTTTATGGCGGCCGTCAAGGACGGCGTCATCGTCACGACCGGCATGGCCCTCCAGGCCCACGGCCCGAATGCCACCCCCGTCCTGCCGGAGGACATCGCCCCGGTTCTAAAGCCCGCGGAAATGGCCCGCGAACTCCAGGCGCCCGAGGCCTGGTTCGTTACACGCATGGCGATTAATCCCGACATGGTTTCGCCCCGCGAAGGCGATTTGATTCTGCGCGCCGTCAGCGGCGTGACGGCCGACATTATCAGCGGCCATCCGGACAATATCATGATTGGAGTGCTGGAAGAAAAGCTACGCCGCCTGTATCGCCGTTACGGTATTCACTGGCAGGTGCTGGACGAACTCGAGATGCCCATCGGCAATGGACTGACGATGCAACGGACTTTCGTGCGCGCTCGCGATCTCGCGCAGGCTCGCTCTGGTAGCGCGGCGTAAGTTCCATCGGCGCCGGAAGCGCGAATTCACGTTTCGCCGCTTCCGGTGTGTCGCGTAAGATGCAATTTTTTGCCGTTTGGCCTTTCGCTTGACTTTTGCTCGATTCCGTGCTACAAATCCGCCCCTCGCCCGCCCCACCAGCCCAGACTATAGGACCCACCCGAGTCGGGCGCGGTCTGAGCGAGCAATCTAAGGCTGCCCACCCGCTTCGGGTGGGATCCGTACAATGGGCCGGGGAGGTCGGGCCGGGAAGACAAGAGACGATAGGAGACTACTTGAATTTGGCGATGGGTTCGCCCAGGCGAATCTTGCGACCGGAGACGACCTCGGGCAGAATGTCGACCTTGTCCTTTTCGAAGACGAGCACGACGGTGGAACCCATGTTGAATCGCGCCAGCTCATCGCCCCGCTCAACCTTGATTTCGTTCTCGTACTGGCGCAAGTGCCGACGTCGAATCCAGCCATTGGTGATGATGTCGTCATAGACCACTGAGATTTTGCCGACGTTGGTGGCGCCGACTTTCACCAGGGCCACATTGCCGGACTTGTTTTCCACGTAGGTCGTCAGACGTTCATTGCGCGGGAAGAGATTGCGAATCCCGTGCACGGCGGCTTCGTTCACGGGAAACAGTTTACCGGGCGCGTAGGAATAGGCCAGCACCCGGCCGGCGCAGGGCGTATGAATGCGATGGTAATCCGGCGGACTCAAATAGATTACGAGATACTTCCCGCCGCGATATTTCTCCACATGCTCGGGGCAATCCAGCAGGCCGTCCAGCGTGTATTCGAGACCCTTCGCCTGGATCAAGCGGCCGTCCACGATGTCCCCGAATTCGGAAACGGCGCCGTCCACCGGCGAAACCAGTATGCCGGGTTTCGAGTCGATGGGGCGCACGCCCTCCTTGAGGCGGCGGGTGAAAAACAGATTCAGGGACGCATAGTGTTCCGGCGGATGCTCGGCTTCGTCCACGTTCACATTGTACTTGCGAATGAACCAGGCCATGAACGGGCGCAGGATGAATTTGGGCAGTTTGGCCGCCGCTACATACCCGGTAATCCGACTGAACAGATTCTTGGGCAGGATGTAGATAAAAAACAGGAAAAGACCGGACGATTTTTTTTCTTTCATTGGGAGGGTGCCTGGAAATTATGTCGCGGCTTACCAGGTTCTTCGAATGGGGCATCGTCATCCAGAAGTTTTTTGTCGGCCAACCGGGCGGCGTAGCATGGCGAGTTACGCCCTCACCGGCTTAATCTCTATTACCCTGGTATTACTTTTGGCGCCGGATGCACTCCGGGCCACGCCCATTGAACTGGATTTCAGCCTGGCTCCCGGCTTGCGCGCTCGGGATCGATTCCAGCGGGGCATGTCGAAATTTCACTCTACAATCGTCCCCGCGGAGGTCGGCCTCAACAGCGCGGACGATGCGCGGCGATTAAGTTCCTGGCAATTATCCCTGCGCTTCCCGGCTCTTTTAAGCGACGAACGTGACGGCCACGTCGTCGGCTTTACCATGGGCATGTACAATATTCCGGCGGCGGACGTAAGCGAACTACGCTCGGATCGACTCACCACGACGAGCTGGGAGTTCGACCTGCCTTATATAATGTTTACATACCACTATCGCCGACCGCTTCGCTGGGGCGTCTTTCGCCGGCGGTGGCAATGGGAATTCGGCGGCGGACTGGGTTTTCTAATGCCCGGCCGCTGGCGCGTGAACGGCTTGCTGATCAATTCCGTACAGACGGCGAACTACGATTCGCTCCAGACCGCTCGGGACGGCAACATCTGGCGCCTGGGCCTGGGTCTTCAACGCTCGCTGGGCTCCCGAGCTTACGTACGCTTCGGTCTGCGCCTGAGTTACGCGTTGATGGGTCGCTTCAGCGGTGGATTGAACAACCTGGACGCGGAATGGTATTACACCCAGGACGGCGGGCTTGCCCCGGTGTCGAGTTTCGACCTGCTGAACACCCCGGCCCCGGTGCCCGAACCGATTCCCAATGCTTTCTCCGCCGCGGTGATTGACGAAAGAGCGGACGCCGTGTTCGGCATGACCGAATTCTATTTCGGCGTGGGCATCCGCTTCTAGAGGACGATTAGGCACGATTTCAAGGTAAAAAACCGCTTGTCGGCACGCATGCCGAAATTCAAATAGAGAAAGATGAACGAAGAAAAAGCTATTTCCATGCCGCTGAAGGATATCGCTCAATTAAAGATTATCCTGGCTACCTGGTATTCGTTTCTCCGGGATCATTCCGACAATTTCACGAAGGGAGATTACTCCCAGTACCTCAAGACTCCCGTTCTTTATGATCTGGCGAAAGACGAGGTCGAGGTGCTCTTCACGGGTACCGAGGAATTGCTCAAGGATTTCCAGACGCACATCTTCCGAGAAAGCGCGGAGAATTCCGGCGGGGGCGATTCGTAACAATCGCAATATCGAATTCCTTCCACTTCGGCTCCGTCCGACCTTAAGCTTCGGACTGCTTTCGACAAGCCCCCTGCGGCTCCCGACCGCGCGAAACTCAGCCCCTCCTTCAAGATCCCATTCGCATTTTCGCGCGTCACGCCGTACTTCGTTCCTATTTTTTAAGCATCGACGCTCATGGACGCACGACGCCCCGCGGAGCCACTCATCATTCGCTCATATTCGCCCGCGCGCTTATAGGCCTTTCATACTAGTTATACCGCCGCGGCGAAAGGCATTCCGGGATTCGAGCCCCCAAACAATACCTGGAATTCCATATATTTAACTTTTGTTACAATGATATTTACTTATATTTAAATTGAGCATATTTCTGGTTGACAATTCCTCATGCTTTATTTGTGTACGTATAGTTTATCTATATTTACTGTTAAGGTAATTTGCATGACTCAGATAGCCAGAATCGACAGCATCGCAAGCAACCACGCCGAGAAACTCAAAAGTATCGGCATCACCACCGTTGAAGGCTTTCTCGAAGTGGCGGCCACCCCGGCCGGAAGAAAGTCCATCGCGAAGCAAGCCAAACTCAGCGAGAAGCTGGTACTGAAGTGGGCGAATCACGCGGACCTTTTCAGGATCAAGGGCATAGCCGGACTCAAGGCCGAATTGCTGGAAGCTTCCGGCGTCGTAACCATGGCGCAACTGGCCAAACAAAAGCCGGACGCGCTGTACGAGAAAATGCTCGGCATTAATGATAAGAAGAAACTCGTCCTCCGGGTTCCCGGCATTGTGCAGGTCAAAAAATGGGTTGCGACCGCGAAAAGAATGAAAAGAGTGGTACGGTAGGTTTCGCGGCGATTCGGATCGTCGTATAAATCTCGCCGGCGCCGGATGCTTGAGTTCATTTTCATTCTCCCGCCAATATATTAGAACCGTGTTAGGTTGAGCGAGCGCATCGCGCACGCGTAGACCACGTCGCATGTACGCGCGAATTCCTTTGAACTTCATCGCCTCATGATCAGTTACTGGGAAGCCTTCGTCCTGGGAGTCATCCAGGGATTGACTGAATTCATCCCGGTCTCCAGCTCCGCGCACCTTCGCATTGCTCCGGCGCTCATGGGCTGGCCCGATTTCGGCGCCGCCTTCACCGCCGTCATCCAACTGGGTACGCTCATCGCCCTGTTGATTTATTTTCGCCGCGACATGATCAATCTCGTCACGGCCGGGTATCAGGGCCTGCGGTCCGGTAATCTCTTCGCGGACTGGGACGCCCGTTTGGCCTGGTATCTGATTCTGGGCACGATTCCCATTTCCGTCGTCGGCCTGACCTTTAAACGATTTATCACGGGGGACGCCCGCTCCCTCTACGTCGTCGCCTCCAGCCTCATCGCCCTGGCGATTATCCTGCAGATCGTGGATATGACGTCGTCGCGTAAGCGCGAGCTGCGGGAGTCCAACTGGAAGGATTTTCTACTGGTGGGCCTGGGACAATGCCTGGCCTTGATTCCCGGCTCATCGCGGGCGGGCACCACCCTGACCATGGGCTTGCTGCTGGGCTTTTCCCGGGAGGCCTCCATGCGGATCGCCTTTTTGCTGGGCATTCCCGCCATCGGCCTGTCCGGCCTGTACGAACTCTACGCCGAACGCGCCGAACTGGCCCGGCTCGGTTTCGGGGGCGTGTTCGTGGGGACGCTGGTATCCGGAATCGTGGGTTACGCCACCATCGCCGGGCTCCTGAAATATCTGCGCACCCATACGACCCTGGTCTTCGTTCTATATCGTATTGCCGCCGGCTTGACGGTTTTCTACCTGCTCTATCTGGGCGTGGTGAAATAGCCCGAATCGCCCTGGATCCCCCGCTACGCGGACCTCTGTCGGCTTAATACTTTTCACGAATTTTTTTCACGCCGATCGCCTTCTTTTATTATAATCTGGCTAGAGGGATGGTTCCGATTTAACCGGAATCTATTAAGCATTGCCTGAAAATCGCCGATAGGCTCTATTACAAGGACGCTGGAAAACGGCGGCTGCATTACGGGTTCAAGGTTCTCCGGGAGCGCCAGCTCCGGGAAGTCCGCACAGGAGTTATCTATGTCACAGGCCAGGGCAAAGAATTTCGATTCTTACAAGGATACCGAAATCCTGACCGCCAATCAGGGCAAACTCATCGTCATGCTGTATGAGGGCGCGATTCGGTTTTTGAATAATGCCATTGCCAATATGGATCACCGCACGTATGATGTGGTGAATACCAACATTATCAAGGCCCAGGACATCATTACGGAACTCATGCTGGCCCTGAACATGGAAGAAGGCGGCGAAGTCGCTCAAAACCTGTTCAATCTGTATGCCTATATGAAGAAGAAGCTCCTGGAGGCCAACATGGCCAAGGACGTGGATGGTCTGAACGAGATCATCAAGCACCTGGAGCAATTGCGCGGAGCCTGGACGGAAGTCGCCGGGTCCGACGCGGCCGCGGCCCCCGAGCCGGCCATGAATCAACGTCGCCAGGAAGGCATGAGCTTTTCCATTCAAGGCTGACCCGACCTCGCCATTATCCGGAGGAGGAGCATGAATCTTTTGAGACTCCTCCGTCGCCAATTGAACCGGCAACTCGCCCTGATCCACCAGGGCGATACCGCGGCGGCCCAGAACCTGGGCCCCAGGATCGAGGCCGTTATCGAGCGCCTCGAAGCATCGCCCCCGCCCGAAAACGATTTCACCGCCGACCTCCACGCCCAGTGCGCGGAACTCAATGAACTCGTGCTTGAGCACTTTGAATCCGAGCGAGCCGAGCTGGCCGACGGCATTCTGAAAATCCAGATCGAACGGCAACTGTCGGAACTCCGACGAGATCCGGCGGACGATTCCTGAATTCGCTCCCGACCCAACGCAGCCGAACACAGCCCCGTTTCGGCCCGAAAACCACCCCAGAAGCCCATTCAGGCCCGTTCACGGCCGAATTTTGTAGACAAAAAACCGAACTTATCCCATGATCCAACGTCAGTAAATTTGGACCTGAACCATCTTCCTCGGAACGCTTTTGCACCCGGAATCCGGTTCACGCAATTATCAATCAGCACATAGACATACGGTTTTAGGAAATAAAGGAGCTATAAATGAGTCACAAGAGGAGTTTCACGGTCAAGCGCATCGCCGCGGTCCTGGTCGGCCTGGCTTGTCTGTTTTCCGCATCGTCCTTGATGGCCGAGAAACGGTACGCGGCCATCTTCGCCACGAACTACAAGAACAATGCGGCTTCCATTCCGCCCCTGGATTTATGCGAAAGGGACGCCACCCTCATCAAGAAGACCCTGCTCAAGCACGGTAACTATGATGACGTAAAGGTCTTTCTGGGTCGCAAGGTTACGGCCAAGGCCGTAAAGAGCACCCTGACCGGACTGGCCCGCAAGGTGGGCAAGAACGACACGGTTATCCTCTTCTTCGCCGGACACGGCACGTATCAACGGGATGCCAAGGCCAAGAACGGCCTGCGCAACACCCTGGTGATGTTCGAACGCCCGCACATCACGGATGATCAACTCAACGGCTGGCTCAAGGGCATTCGCACGACGAAGTTCCTGTGGATCTTCGACTGCTGCTTCTCCGGCGGCATCGTGAAGAAAGGCAATCGCACGCGCCGCGGCACGGGTGACATCCCCATCGCCCCGGGTCAGAAAGGTAAGATCATTGAAAACGGTAATGACGATTTCTATTTTCAGAATAAAGCCATCGTAGGCTCCAGTGATTCAAACGAGACTTCCATCGAAATTGGAGGTAAGATAAATCACGGAGTCTTTTCCTACTTCTTCGCGCAGGGCGTGGATCCGAAGAATGGAGACCTCAACCGGGACAAAGTCGTCACGGCCCTTGAGGCTTTCGAATGGTCCGCTCGTCGCGTGACGAAGATGGCCAAGAAATTTAATCACCGCCAGCACCCCCAGATCAGCGGCAACGCGTCCGGTATTCTGCTGGCCGGTAAGCGCGCGCCGAAGCCGCCGAAACCCGCGCCCGGACCGGCACCGGTAAAACCCAAACCCCCGGGAAAGGATCCCGATGGACCGAAACCTTCGCCCATCAAACCTCCGCCCACGCCTTCAAAGCCGGACAAGCCCGTTACTCCGGACGAACCGCCGGTGGTAAATCACCCGGTTAAGTCGGACGTGAGACTGTTTACGACGATTTTCAAAAGCGTGAAGGGCGGATACAATCCCATGGATCCCATCGAGATCCTGCGTCGCAATCGCATGGCGGACCGTACCCGCAAGGTTCAGGTTGTAATTTCCGGCAAGGTCTACCCGACCAAGATTCGCTGGCTCAACCGCCGTCAGTTGAAGCGCATTTCCGGTTATGATATTCCCATGGGATCGTACCAAGCCGGCTTCGGTCGCTATAAGTACAATCGCATGGCCTACATCCAGGTCACCGGCGTGCCCACCGGCGTGCACGAAATCGAAGTTCGCGCCGACGGCTACCCCGTCATCAAGCGTCGCCTGGGCGTTGAAAAAACCAAAGGCTCCAACAAAAAGCTGATTGTCGCTTCCCTGGCCGGTTACGGTACCATTCGTGGGCGCGTATTCTTCAAGAACTTCGATACGCCCATGCGCGGTCAGCAAATCTGGATGCCGGTGGTCAAGTATCCCAATCAGAACTTTAAGATGACCAGCCTTCGAGACGGCTCCTTCTGGTTCATCAATCTGCCCCCGGCGGATGATTATTTCATCAAGGCTTCCTTCCTGGAAAATCTGCCGCTGGACAATAAGAAGCTCACGGTGAGAAGCGGAGCCACCACCAAGGTAGACGTAGTCTTGAGTCGCCGACTGAGCGGACTCTAACTATCTTTGGTTAAGACGGGTCGCGGCCTTCCTTGCGAAGGTCCGCGGCCTTGACTTCAGGAGAAGCGCTCCTCTCCCCGTGAGGGGAGCGTAATTGTTTTGGCCAAAATTCTAGTACTACTGGCGATTATCGGCATCATCTACTTCGCCGTACGCCTGGGCGGGGCCGTGAACAAGGCCCGGCGCAATTTCGAGGACCATGTGAACGACTACATGGGCTCGTCCAATCGCACGGAATACGTGCACCGAAACACCCATGGCGGCCGCACCGGCGGCTCCAGAGGCGATTTTTCCGAAAAGGACATCACCGATCAGGTGCGGGTCCTGGACGAAAATGAAGCTCCAAATGCGCGAAACGACCGAAACTAAGTACAATGGATACCCGGAAACGTAAAACTCCCGCATTTCTTTCGGCGGTGTCGTTTATCGCCCTGGCGATTCTCTCCGCCTGTACTTCCTACCAGTCCCCCGAGGACATGCGCAAGGCCATGGACCGCGCTTCCAAAGGCCAGGGCAAGGAAGTCGCGACGGAAATCCTGGAGCGCTATAACGAAATCCCCAACGCGCGCAAGATGGACACTCTGGACGTGGTCTCCAAAGTGCCCGGGCCCCAGGCCAATCAAATCCTGCGACGCTTGCTGGACGACCCGGCTCTTTCGC
>CAZGYS010000114.1:597-13048 GCA_964530305.1 uncultured Leptospiraceae bacterium | reverse complement strand
CGGCCCGGTTGGCCAGCATATCGGGGACCTGGAACTTTTCGCCGCTTTCCGTATACGGGTTGCCGGCCATGACCACCGAGACGCGCTTGCCCCGCAGGTCGTAGGTTCGCGTGCGTCCGCGATAGACACCCTCGATCTTGCGCTGCGCGTCACAGAGGTAAATAAACTTTTGAAGAAACTCCGGGTGCGTGTGCTGGATGTCGTCCAGGTAGATCATGACGTTGTTGCCCATCTCCAGCGCCAGGTTGAGTTTGTTCACCTCTTCGCGCGCGGTGGCGTTGGGCGCCTCCTGCGGATCCAGGGACACGACATTGTGGCCGAGAGCCGGACCGTTGATCTTCATGAAGATCAGCCCCAGGCGATTGGCGATGTACTCCATCAAGGTCGTCTTGCCGTAACCGGGCGGCGAAATCAGCATCAACAGGCCCATGAGGTCCGTGCGTTTTTGATCGCCGTAGGAACCCATCTGCTTGGCCAGGTTCGCGCCGATGAGGGGCAGGTAGGCCGTATCGATGAGTTTGTTACGCACGAAGGCGCTCATGATGCGCGGCTTGAATTCGTCCAGACGCATGACGTCTTTTTGTTTTTCGGTAAGGTCGTGCTTGAGTTGCGTGTAATCGCGGTAGCGCGGTACGCTCTCGGTCTCGAATTCGTCGAGTCGCATCAGGAAGTCGGCCACGTCCACGCTGAGGTTGCCGTCTTCGATGCGCGGGTGACGCCCCATCATGCCTCGTGCCGTGCAGGTTGTGTCGATTTTCACGACGAGTCCGGAATCCAGATCGCCGTCCAGTTTATCGTCCAGCGTTTCGTCGAGCACGGCCATGGAGGTTTCCAGGACGAAGTCCGAATTCATCTCCTCGTGGGCATCCACGAAAGCTCCCACCCAGTCCTGAATGATGGACAGGCGTCCTCCCGCTCCCGGACCGATGCTCTTCACGGCTTCATTGAAACGGCGAATGGATTTCTTCGACTTGAGAAAATCGCGAAAGGCCATGTAGATATCATAGGCCTGCCCGTTGATGGGAAACATGTGGCCGGTGCCCTTCGCGCCGCCCATGGCGTCGCCGCGGCCCGCCTTGAGTTCCTCGAATAGGTAGTCCGCCGTGTGGCGCAGGGCCCCCGGTTTCGCGGGAATGCCCTGGTCCTCGAACCAGGCGGCGACCATCTCGTTCAATTGCTCGACGTAAACGGGATGAGCGTTGGCCGTGGGAGTCAGTTCGCCCAGAAGGCCATAGGAGCGAATCTTGCGACCCAGCAACTCCTTGGCCTCGGTGTGCTCCGCGTGGCGCCAGTACAAATATCCATAAGCGCGCGTATCCGGCGCGAATCGCAATGCGCCCGCGCGGGCGTACACGGGGTAGAGGGCCGTCAGCAGGCGCGCGCAATCCAGATCGTGCACGCCTTTTTCATATCCCTCGGAATAGCGCCCGGCCATGAAGGATCGTACGGCTTCCAGTAGTTTCTGAAAGTCCGGGGCTTCCTGGAGTTCGTTGGGTTCGGCGTTGTGAAATTCGCGGTCCAGGTCCCGGGTGATGTCGTGGAGTTCCTTTTCCGAAAGGGGCGTGCCTTCCTCACGCACGGAGCGGATAATCTTGTACGCCAGGTATTCGGCGCGATAGATCTCCGACGTCTCCGAAGGCAGCTCCTGTTCCCAGAACGGTCGGGTGGCTTCGAAGCTTTCGTCTTGAATGGGTTCGAAGAATTCCGTGCCCGTTAAATGAAAGCACATTTCTCCGTCGCGATTGACGGTGGTCAGTTCCGCGGACTGGGTATTGATCAGAAACTTATGGCGACCCAGACTGATGACGTCCGCGCCGTCGGCGAAGAGGTCCAGCTTGTCTTTTAACTGACGCGCGCCTTCTTGTTTGAGGCTCTTGAGGCGACCGGCGATGTCCTCGGACTTCACCTGATCTCCCATCTCCGCCAGTTTCTCAACGATGTCCCGCACGCGGGTGATCATGGCGTCTCCCGCGAAGTAGGCGTTTAGTTCGTCGATGCCCTTCAACTGGGACATGCGATTGGATACGCCCTTGAGGATGCGCTCCGCGGATTTCCATAGCGTGGCGCTGCGCTTGTTGCGACCTTCTTCCAGTTGCACCTTGCGCGAATTGAAGGCGCTGTAGATCTCCTCGCGCTTGCGCGAAAGCTCCTCGATGTACTCGTCGAAATCGGCGAAGCGTGCTTCCAGTTCCTCCAGTTGAACGAGAACCCGCGTCAGAAGCTCTTCGCAGCGTTCGGGCGAATCGGCTTGATCCAGGAAGGTGGCCACGGTCTGGCTGATGAGCTTGAACTGCGCGGCGAACTCTTCCTTGGACTCCTGGGCGTGCAGGGAATGGGTGTGTTTCTTGTGCGCGGCCTTGACCTGGTTGATGCGCGTATAAACATTCGAGATGTTGTTGATGATGTTCGTGGTCTGAGTGGCGTCGTCGATCTCCAGGTTGTTGACCATCTCGGTCAGCAGGTTGGCGCTCTCGTTTACCTGGGCGATTTTCTCACCCAGTTCGCGCAACTGGGCCACTTTCTCCAGCTCCGTGATTTGCCCCTCGTAGTCCTTGAGTTTGTCCATGAAGGGCGTGAGCGCCTCGGGTTTTAACAGAAACTCCACGCACCCATGGGCGGTCACGTCGTGCAGCCTTACGGCGATGGCTTCCAGCTCGTCGACCTTGTTCGCGTCGACGTAGCGCAATTCTTTCAGGGAAATGATCTTGCCGCGCTCCATGCGCAGATCCGCCAGGGTTTCCACGTACTGCTCGATCTGTTCGAAGCGACGGCCGCCCAGCTCCAGCTCCAGTTTTTCCATGCGACTCGAGGCGGCCTTCACGGCGTTCTCGGTGTTCGCGCGAATTTGCACGACTTTTTCGTACTCTTCCAGCGCGCCCTTGGCGGTTTCGCCCGCGCGTTGCAGGACTTCCTTCGGATTAAAGACCTGGTCGGATCCCATCCAGTGATGGAAGTCCAGCGTATTGGTAACCTTGCGGGCGATTTGATGATAAAGACCCAGGTAGACTTTTTCCGTGCGCAACAGATTCAACACGGAACGCAAATCCGCTATGCCCCGCACCAGCTCCTTGTTACCGATGCGATTCAGTTCCGAATCGTCCTTCACGGCCAGTTGCATGTGCTTGTCGCTGACGAAGGGCGTTTGCCAGATTTGAATGCCGTGATTCTTCTTGGCCTGCTCATCGCCCTTGAAGAAGATCATCTTGCCGTCTTCGTAGAGCGCGAAGCCGTGGCAGTAGATGGGGTTTTCGACTTTCTTTTCGATTAGATTGTATTGCAGCAGAATGTATTCGCCCAGGTCGGCGTTGAAGAAAACGTACAGGAAGTCTTCGCCGTTTGACGAGGGCAAGAGCTTGCGATACTGCATGGAGGGAATCTCCAGCTCGAAGCGCTTATATTCGCCGCTCTCCAGATAGTAACCCCGGGGAAAGATCAGACCGTCGTCCTCGGGCAGACGAATGGCGCTCTGCTCGATGTCGTCCACCCGCACGGCCTTTTCGGTCTTCTCATTAAAAATAATATAGCGGTAGTCCTTTTCGCGAAAGGGCTTGATGCGCAAAAGTACCACGTGATCCAGAACGGCGTAGTGAACTTCCGCGTCGTCCAGCGTCTGGTCCTTGTGTTCCACGTCCTCGCGATAAATGCCGGCGCCGGAATCGGTATTGTTCTCGACCTTGATGGTTAAATCGCCGCCGGTACACTCCACGAAAACCTTGTCCTCGATGGAGATGTGCGGGTGCGTGCCGTAGATCTGTTGATCCCGCGTGGCTCGCTTCCATTCGAATTCGTGCTGGGGCGGGTAAACGTATTCGCGCTCGGCGCGATTGTTTACGTAGGTCAGGGTATTGTCCCCGTTCAGGAGCCACTTGAAGGCACGAATGTCCTCGCTTTCCTTGCCCACCTGGAAAACCATCAGCAGGCGCGATTCGTCCTTATGAAAGGTTACGAACCGGGAGTTCTTATAATAGTTAAAGAGGTCGTTGAAATCGCGGACGAAGGCCGGCGTCTCCAGAAAATCCGCGGGTGCCGGTTCGAATTTATCGTCCTTGAATTCATACAGGCTGAAGACATCCGAGATCTTCGGCGTCGTCTTCAAACCTAAATAGACGCGATAACCGAAAATCAAGCGATTGCCGCCCAGCGACTTCATGTCGATGGGGACGCAATTGGTGTCGGTGAGGATCTGCTCCTGCCCCACCAGGCGATTGTCCAGCGCGCCGAAGACTTCCTTGCGTCGGCCGTTGAGCTGGTTGATGCGCTCCAGGAGTTCATCGCCTATTTTGGAAAGGCGATTGCGAATGATCTCATAGGAACCACCCTCAAGGGCGCCGCCGCCCTGGGAGCCTTCGCCGGCCGGGCTTTCGCCCGGTCCGACTTCTTCGTCCGCGATTGTCGTGGAAGTTTCCTCGGCCATGTCAACCCATCAGTTTTCCGAGCTTCATATCGCTCAGGCCGACCTTGTCCGCCATGGCGGAGAGGGAATTGACTTGTTCCTTGACCCAACCGTCGTCCGTGGCCACGGCCATTTTGGTGAGCACCGCGGCGATGGTGAGATCCTTCACGCTCTCCGCCGAGATGCCGGTGTGATCGGCCAGGGTCTTGATGCGATTCAACAAATTGTCGTCCCCGGAGGCCAGCAGGGCGTCCTTGACTTCGGTCAAAGGCTCGTTGTTCTTCATGAAGGCCGACGCGGAGCGTCCGTCGGAAACGGCCCCGACGATCTTGTCGAAGAACTGTCCGTCCCCGCCCACGATGTCGATCTTCGCGTTCTCCAACGCGGTTCCCAGGACTTCCGCCCGCGCAATGGCGATGTCCTTGTTCACGCCGATGCGCTCCAGCTCCAGCTTTTCGCGCAGGGCCAGTTGCAGTTTGTATTCCTCGTGTTCGCGGCCCACGCCGTCGTAGTTTTTCATGGCTTCCGCTTTTTTCTCGATGCCTTGAGCTTCCACGTCGTACATGAAGCGCTTGGATTCGGCTTCCGCCTGGCCGATGCGTTCGGTGACTTCCGCGTTGGCGTTGCGGACGTTTACTTCCGCCAGGCCCTTCTCCTTGATGCCCTTGGCTTCCACTTCGTAGTCGAATTCCTTGGCCTTGGCCTCGGCTTCGCCTACGCGGCGGATGGCGTCGGCGTCGGCCTGCTTGACCTTGACTTTGGCCAGGCCCTCGGCGCTTTCCTCGGCGATGATACCCTCGGCCAGGGTCTTCTTGGCGTCGGCGTGCTTGGAAGCGGTGGAGAACTCCACGTCCGCGTTGATTTCTTTTTCCCGCGCCAAGTGAGCGGCCGCTTTTTCGCGTGCTTCGGCGGACTTGATTTCAAGTACCAGTTTTTCCTCGGCTTCCTTTTCGGCGTGGGTGATGGCCACGCGCTTGTCCCGGTCGGCTCCGGCGAAGGCGCGGGTATTCTTCGTGGTCTCTTCTTCTTCGGCCACGGTTCTTTCCACGGCCACGCGTTGACGCACGATATCGGCGATGTTCTTGCGCTCGGCTTCCACCACGCGGTCTTTCTCGATGGTGGCCAGGGCCACGAGCTTTTCGCGGTCGGTGGCTTCCAGGGCGCGGTCTTTTTCAACGCGCTCGGTTTCCACGGCGACTTCCCGTTCCTTGTTTTTCTCCGCCACTTCGATCTGACGAGCCATGTTGACTTCGCCCACGGAGATGCTTTCGTCCGATGCAATGCGCGCGGATTCGGCCTTCAGGCGTTCTTCTTCCTGTACGCGTTTGGCTTCGGCCTCTTCCTTGGCTTCGATGATCATGATTTCACTTTTCTGCTTGGCTTCCGCTTCCTTGCGCTGTTTTTCCAGCTCCAGGATGCGCTCGCGGGTTTCCGTGGTGCGCTTCTCGACGACTTCCTTTTTGGTCAGCGTGATTTCGGTAATCTTGCGAATACCTTCCGCGTCCATGATGTTGTTTTCATCCAGTTCCTCGAGGGGCGTTTGCTCCAGATAGTCGATGGCCGTATCTTCCAGGCTGTAGCCGTTCAGGTTATCTCCGATGCTCTCTACGATTTGCTCCTTGAAACTTGTTCTCTCCATGAACAGATCCTCGAAGTCCATCTGTTTACCCACGGTCTTGAGGGCTTCGGAGAATTTAGCTTGAAAGAGGGAGTCCAGCGTCTCCCGCGTTGAGGCACGCGCCACACCGATACTCTGGCCGACCTGGGTGACGTCTTCCCGCGTGGGATTTACGCGCAGGTAGAAGTTCACCGATATGTCGGCCCGCATGTTGTCCTTGCAGATCAGGCCGTCCTTGCCCCGCCTTTCCACGGTAATCATCTTGGTGGAGATGTCCATGATCTCCATTCTATGAATTAAAGGAAATACCAGCGCGCCGGTGAATGATACCTTCATGCCCTTGAAAGGACTGATGATGATCAATGCCTTGCCCGGCTCCACCTTGGCCAGAAAGCGGGTCAGCAAAAAGACTATGCCAATCAGCAAAAAGATTACCAGTACCGACAGGCCAATCAATCCGCTGGTTAAAAGATCCAGTATTTCCTTCATCTATTCATTTCTCCTTCGTAAATTCGCCGAGTAGGTGCTCTTCAATCATGAAGAGGTCGCGCGGTGCGGCGATGTCCGCGCGAAGCGGTAGCCCGCTAGTTCAGGCTCTCGTGTTCGAAGCGGGTTACATCGTAATAATTTTTATCTTTATGATAACGCAGGATCATCGCCTTGTCGCCCTTGGTCAGACCCTCTTCTTCGCGGGCGCGAACATTGACGAGCAGGGGCGATGCGTCCGTGGGAATTTCCGCCATGCCGAAGGTCGGCGTCACTTTTGATGACGTAATCTTGCAGATGTCCCGGACGTAGTCCTTATTGTCCTTGGGGTCCGGAATGCGAAACACCGGGCGCAGGGGTATTACGGCGAAACGCGTAATGAACGCGGCCAGGGGAATGATCAACAGACTGCCCAGCACCAGGCGAAAGAAGTTATGAATGCTCTTGAGGACCGTGCCGTCCACGATGATGTTGCCGCTGACGGACAGGAACCAGCACAGGATTCCGAAGATGGAAAGCCAGACGGATAGGGGCACGGCGCCCAGGTTCAAGGCGGCCCAGAAACTGCCCAGCGCGCCGCCGCCCATGCCGGCGTCGGCATCCAGATCCGTATCCAGGTCGGCGTCCACGTCCGCGTCGATATCGGCATCGAAGTCTGCGTCCACGTCCATATCCACGTCGAGGTCGAGATCAACATCGGCGTCGACATCCGCGTCCACGTCCAGGGATTCCATGTCCAGCGCGCCGAGCATGACGGTGAGCCAGAAGATGATGATGACTCCCAGGAAGATGGTATAAGGAAGGTTAACCAGTTTGATGGATTCGGCTATGATGGGCGGCATTTGTTTTCTTCAGTACTCCCTTTGATGCTCTCTATCTATATTCTCTTGCCAGGCTGTTGTAATGCGTTTTGTTTTACGCGAAGCGTCGCGCTTGCGTGCGCCGCTGAATACGTTTCGTATATATTAAATACGTCCTGAAGCGGACTATGTCTCAAAAAAACCATGCGACGCGAAATACGCCGCTAACCCCGCGCGAACCGATAAAGGTTCGTGAGGGTAAACTATGCACGGCTACGACGAACGAATCAATCGCAATGCGAAAATCGTCCGCCACCGCTTAATGGTTTATGTCGTGAAAACTCGGGAGCACGCATGCGGCGGAACGCTGTAACGTTCCGGGAATGTGCCCCCAATGCCCGCGGCTGGAAGGATGTCGAAAGCACGATGATAGACAAGTACTTTTTGGATCGCCGCCGGCATTTATAAATTTAGACGACGGCGAACCATATAGTGTTCGAATATTATTGATCCGAGGGGCCGTAGAGGTCCGGGCAGGACCGGGGCGAGCGAATGCAGCGAATGGATTCGTCGATGGCGCGCCGAACCGAGGTGTTGGACTCGCGTTTCTTCCGGATGGCCAGCACGCGCAGGAGCGTGGCGTCGGCGCCGCGCACGCGTCCCATCATCCGAATGACGTAAACCCGCATGCGATAGTCCTTATTACCCAGGCCGCCCCGCAAAAAGCGAATGTCCCGGTCGGTGTAGGCTCCGCCGGAGGGGTAACCCTTTTCCGTAAAAGGCTGGATGTGGTCGAAATCAATCTTGGTGAGGAAGTTCCGGTCTCCCAGGCGCCGGGCTTCCGCGAAGCGTTCCTCATCGATGCGAATCATGAGGTCCTGGAGGGCCAGTCGCGTCGGCTTGTGGGTTTCCTTTTGCATATAATACAAAATCAGTTTCTTGTGCACGTAGGTGAGTTTGAACTGGTAGAGATTGTCCGCGCACAGTCGCCGCACTTCGCGGTCCGGATTTCGGAAGCATCCGAACAGGCTCCGCACGGCCTTCTTGCCGATGAAGCGCGGTATATAGTAGTACTTGCCGCGGTAATTATGCAGGCGCGTAAAATCGCGCGAGCTGATACTGGTCAGGGCATTGCGATCGCCGCGCTTAACTTTACGAATGACCGTCGTCAAGCTGGTGGCCTCGGTTTCGGACCAGGGGACGACCGCGAGCATGCCCGCCGCGAGAATGAGGGAGAGTATTTTGCCGTTTTTCTTCATGTGTATTGTCCGGAAATTTTGATTAGTCCACCTTGAAGCGGCCGATGGTGATGCCGCTGCCGCGTTTATGCAGAAGCGCGGGAAAGGTCAGGCGTTTTTCTTTCGGGGTGCCTTCATAGAGCACGACCAGCACGCGGGCCATCGTAGGACGCGCGCCGCCGTAATACTGAACCTGAACCAGGTATTCGCCGGGGAGGGCGCGGGCCAGGGTGAAGGTCTCGGGGCCGTAGCCCGAGGTGATGTCTACGTCCAGTTGCCCGCCTATCTTCGAGCGCTTGTTCCGGTAGGAAACCTTTTCATTGTTGGGATCGGTAACCCACAGATCCACGTCGGTGTTGTTCGTATCCCACGAGAGCACCACCTTCATGTCCATGGGGCTGTTGTTCGTAACCAGTTTCAGCGCCGCCGCCGAAGTGCCGCCCGCGTTCGTGGCTTCGATCTTGATGTAGTTCGCGCCGGAGCCCAGGACAATCTTTTGCGAGAAGCGTCCCGAGTTCACGGGAATGCTGCGCGAGATCCCGTTCTGGGTAAATCGCGCTTCGCGCACGGGCTCCGAGCTTTCAATCATCCCTTTTACTACGACGATCTTTTTAGCCGTCCAGCCGCTGCCCGGGGAGAGAATCGTGATGCGGGGCATGCCGGCCTTCGCGCCGGGGCGCAGGCGACTCAAGAAGCCTCCGAAGACCCAGCCCGCGCGCTTATTCCAGCGCACGTAGGACCAGCGACCGCGCTTTCCGCTCATGACTTGCGTGCGACCGTACTCCCTTATCAGGTAGACTTGCGCCTTCGCGGGAATGGTGGCGACGCGTTTCCCACGCAGGGAAGGCCTGGACCTCATGCGCAGGCCGTACTTCGCCGTAACGTAGCGCGTCGACGAAGCCTGGGCCCGGGGTCCGTCCGAAAATCCCCCGAGCAGGGTCAGCGCCGCCGCGAGGGTCAGGGCGGCCGTTGCCGGTGCCGTGAATTTAAGATGCGATTTCATTGAGCGGGTGCTCCCTGGTAGTTGATGGGCAGGAAAGTATCCTCCGAGAGAATTTCTTCTCGGAGTAATTCCCCGCCGGGTTCGAAGAAGGTTCGCGTGGTTCGGACGCGAAAGCCGTTTTGCAAAACGCCCGGAATGATGGCCCGGGACAGATGGCGTTTGATTTCGATTTCATGGGCGGGACCCGCGGGTCCCATGAGTTCCCCATGTACGATTTTGCCTTCGCGGTAGACGCGAATGACCAGGGCATGGGGCTGGTTGTTGCGCACGCGCAGGTCCTTGCTGCCCCAGTCCACCGCCGAGTCCAGTCCCGCGGGAACGTATTTCACAATCTTACGATGGGGATGGCGTTCCAGAATCTCCAGACCGCCCCGTAGAAAAATATTGTATAGAACCGAGGAGACCATGCACAGGCCGCCGCCGAAGTCCTTGATACGCGCCCCCGCGCCCGCATATACCGGGGCTTTCTTATAACCCTTGTCCGGGGTGCGCTTACCCAGGTGCTTGTTCAGGGAAAAGGACGCGCCGGGAGGCAGCAGAAAGTAGTTCAGCTTTTGCGCGGCCACGTCCACGTTGCGCGTCACGCCGAATTCATAAGCCGTAATCAGCAGCTTGTGTCGGGCGATTACCTTGCCCGCGGCCGCTCGCTGGCTGTCTTCGCGTACGAGTTGCGCGGACGTCTTGACCTTCAGCGCGCTCGAAGCACTGCTCGGCGTCGAAGAGGCGGCGGTCGACGTGGCGCAGGAAGCGGCCAGTACGGCCGCGAAAATCGCGCAAGCGCACATGGCCGCGAACCGATCGACGCCGGGTGCCCGTCTGTATTGGAGATGCCGGCTCATCAGTTGACTTTCAGGACCTCGGCGCGAGACGAACCATTGATGGTGTCCCGATACATGAGTTCGGCCTTGGCCGGTTGCACCAGGTAGTGACCCGGGTTCACCGCCCGGAGGCGATAGCGAATCGTCTCCACGCCGCTGTAGTTCTCCACGTAGAAGTGAATACGGTCCTTCTTCACGACAACGTTCGTGCGACCGGACGAGTAATCGAAACTGGATACCAGTTGGAAGCCGGCCGGAATGTATTCGGTGACCGCCAGGTAGTTGCCGCCCGAGTTGATCTTCACGCGAATGATCACGTCCAGCGCGTCTCCCTGGGAAACGATGCCGGAAAACTTAACGCGATTGGGGTCGGCGCCCTCGGGCACGTACTTGCGCTCCACGCTGATGCCGTTGTCGCGCGGTTTGAATTCCTTCGTCTTTTCGAAGACCTTCGCGCGCAGATAAACCTGCGCCAGGCCCGTGCCGCTCCAGGTAACGCGCACGCGCGGATTGGAAGGGTCGAAACCGGACAGGGCGATGGGCACCACCGTGGGTTTGAATACGGAGCTGCGGCGATTGATGGTAATCTTGCGCGTCTTACCGTCCGGCAGCTTCAGGGTGACGTTCATGTTGGGCCGCATGTACTGCTTATTGGCCCGCAGGAAATTCAGCATGGTCAGAATGGACGCCGCCGTCTCCCGGGTGGAAATGAACTTACCATCCGCCGAGCGATTGGCCAGCAGGCTCTTGATGAACTCGATGGAATCGCCTTTTGACCAGCGCGAACCGGCGAAGATGCCGCCCAGGGCGATGGCCGTGTAGTAAGTCTGGCTGGTGTTGGGGCCGTTCACGTCTTCTTGCAGGAAGCGAAAGTTAATGGCCTGGCGCAGGATAACATTACGGAGTTCCGCCAGATCCTTCCAGCGTCCTTCCAGCACCAGCGCTCGCGCCGCCCAGCCCAGGGCTTCGAGATTCGAGCGCTGTTGCAGAACGGTGATGGCGTCCGTGATGCTGGGCTCTCCCCGGCCGGCGGACGTCAGGATATAGTTGGCGAAGACGACGAAGCTTTCCTTGATGGGATAGTCCCGCTCGTCCAGTTCGCTGGTGCGATCCCCGCCCGTCGCGTACATGATTTTATACAGCGCATCCAGGCCCTTCTTGAGCTTGGCCTGGTCCACGTCGAACCCGGCGTTCTTGGCCGTGACGAGACCATAGAGAGCATAGGCCGTCATCCAGTGATTCACGGCGTAACCGCCGCGACTTCGCCACCAGCCCCAGCCGCCGCGTTTCGGGTTTTGCAATTCAAGCAGATTATTAATGCCGCCCTGGATGTTTTGCTGAAGCTTGCCTTCCAGACGGCGATTGCGAATGCCGTTCTCCTTCAAGAAGCGCAGCACTTCGATATTGGGCAAAAAGCGACTGGTGGTTTGCTCCACGCAACCGTGGGGATACTCGAGCAGGTATTCCAGCGAACCCAGCACCGAACCCATGAGATTGGGGTAGACCACGACTTCGTATTTCACCGGCTTGATCTTGTCTTTCCCGAGGCGCAGTACATCGCCTTCCAGGCGAATGACCTTGCTGCCGCCCGGACCCTTGCCGTGGAGCAGGCTGTCGTTGGAGGCCAGGGTGTGGGTCAGGCCGGTTTCATAGACCGGGAGTTTCTTCTCCAGGCTGTCCTTGTATTTGCCGTCGGTGGTGCGCGCGAAGAACTGAATCTTCGCGTTGCGATTTTCCGTACGCGAAAACACGCTCACGGTGAAGCTGGCTCGACGACCGGGTTGCAGGGTAGCGCGAAAGGTCTGGCTGCGCGCGAAGCTGGACGTGGAATCGCCCGGCTTGCCCAGCTTGAGGCCGCCCCTGGCGCGGAACTGCGCGATGACGGTCATGGGCTTACGCGTAAGATTGCGCACGATGCCCGACGCGCGACCGGTGGAGCCCGTGTTCAAATAACGGGGCACGGCCAATCGCGCCGTTAATTCCTTGGTGGAAAGAAACTTCTTAACGGAGGAGCCGACGCGTCCGCCCCGATCCACCACCGTCCCGGTGACGCGCCAGGTGGTAGTCATTTTAGATTTACTAGAATACGAGAGTT
>CAZGYS010000114.1:0-587 GCA_964530305.1 uncultured Leptospiraceae bacterium | reverse complement strand
GCAGGGTAAAAACAACGCTGCCCCGCCCGCGACTGTCGGTTTCCACATTGGCCTTGAAGTACGCCGTATCCTTGAACTTCGAACGGTCCACGCCGGCGTCGAAGCTGTCGTCCTTGGCCGCGCCCCCGGTAAAGATCAGCGGAAAGGAATAGCTCAAGCGCGTGCGATTCGGTCTACGACCGTAGTAGAACTTCTGAATGGAAGGAGCCAATCGCCCCTGCACCAGAAATACGGCTTCGTCCACCACGGCCACGGCCACGGAACTTTTCACGCCGCGTCCGGAGACGTCCGTGGCGCGCAGGTTGAGCTTGACGCGATTGCCGGGGCGATACCTGGACTTGTCCGGTTTAACCGCCAGCTTGATGAAGCGATTTTGAGGCGAAACGAAAATCGGCAGGGAAGACGAAATCAAACGTCCCTTGTCCACGACGATGGCGGTGAAATAAATATTAGGAAGGTAACCCGCGTTCTTGAGGGGCAACTCCACCAGGTAGGAGTTCCCGCGCAATCGCACGACGCGATGATTGTAGATGTGATCCGCCTCGGTGGTCAAAAGCGCGGGGGCGTTCTTGACCGAGGAAGTGACC
>CAZGYS010000113.1:0-13134 GCA_964530305.1 uncultured Leptospiraceae bacterium | reverse complement strand
GTCGGGCTTTCGGCATCCATGCCTCGCCCGACACGCCGGCCTCCGTGCCGGCGACCCCCTCTGCGGGTCCCGACCTGGAGGGGAGGGATGTCGCGAAGGCCACGGATGGCCGAGAGCGACGCGCTTGCGAATCCCCTGGGACCCTTCGTCGGGCTTTCGGCATCCATGCCTCGCCCGACACACTCGCCTCCGTGCGAGTGACCGCTTTGCCGGATTGGATATCATTGTTTAGATTCTTCGTCGTGTTGGATTTGCTGTGAGTTCGGTCTTGTAACCGTCCGATCCCTGCTGCCTCCTTTCACTCATGTTCATGAGGACTGGAAGCGTTTGGAAAATTCCCGAAGGAGACTCGGGTGGCCGGCACGGACGCCGGTCTGCCGCGCGAGCCGTGGACGTCGACCTGGAGGGGAGGCGTGTCGCGAAGGCCACGGAGGGCCGAGAGCGACGAGCGAAAGCGCGGCCTGTCGACGGAGGGAATTTTCCGAAAGCTCACGTTTGCCACTCATCCAACAGCCATGCTTTGACCAGCCCCGCGTGGGATAAGGGTTTGGCGAGATTGTCGATATCGCAATTGGTTTCGTAGTCCAGCAGGACGAGTTCTCCCTTCGAGGCGATTTCGCGCAATTCCTGGACGATGTCCCGGGCGTGGTTTTCCAGCATCCACTTGTAGATGGGCAGATAGATCAGACGCCGCGCGTCGGCGTAAGCGAGCAGCTCGTCCCCGCTGAGTCCCTTGCGGTGACCCAGGACGCGGCCGTATTTACGCACCGTGCGCTTGATGCCCTTCATTTTCGTGTTGTTCATGACCTCGCGATCCACGTCCGCCGTTTCGAAGACCTTGAGACCCTGCCAGATCCCCTCGACGCTGGCGCCGACTTCACCGGGCGAAAAAGGCACGGGAATGTCTCCGTGGGGAAAGAAAGGACTCAGGCGCACCCAGGGTTCGGGCCCGCGCGATGTTACGTCCACGATGGTGGCGTTCGGGTGGCGTTTGGTCAGGCTCTCGGGCCGCGTATGGCGACTCTTAACGGTGATGGTCATCCGCTATGAGACGAACATTTTCGCTTTCATCCCGTCCCGTTTTCGCCATCCGGTCGCAGGTTGGTCTCCAGTTTTTCGCATACATGCCTGGCGAAACCGCGGCCGGACTCGCTGTAAATGTTGAACGCGGCATCGGCGCCGCTTTCCATCAAGCCGTCCAACTGGTCCCCGTACTCCGCGATGGCCGCGATGCGGCCCTGGAAGTTTCGCGCCTTTAATTTTTTCAGGGCGATTTGATTCGCTCCGTGGTGGGGCATGGCCAGCAAGACGAGCTTGATTCCGCCGGTGTCAAGAATGCGCTCCCAGAAATCCAGATCGGTGGCGTCGCCCGTGATGACATTGCGACCCTGTTCACGTTGGTGCTGGGCGGCTTCCTGGCGAACTTCGACGCCCAGGACGATGTCTCCATAGCGAGCCTTGAGCTCGTCATAGGCGCCGCTCCCGATGCGCCCCATGCCCAGAATCAGAACCTGGGCCGCGCCGGGATTGATGAAGCGGTCGCGTTCATTGATTTTTTCCGCGGCGTGTTCTCGCAGCCATCTCTGGGAACGACGATAGGCCCCGTGACTTACGCGATTAATGGGCGCCGCAATGAGAAAAGACAGCGAAACGGTTACCGCGAGAGCCGCCAGCATATCGCCGCCCATCCATCCCTTTTTATAAGCCAGGCCGGCGACGATCAGGCCGAATTCGCTATAATTGAATAAGACCAGCGCGGTCAGAAATGAAGTCCGGACCCTGAATTTGAATACATTGATTACCAGGAAATACAGCAGGCCCTTGATGGGTAAAAGGAGATAAAACAATAAACCGAGCACGGCGCTGGTCAGCGTAAGTTGCGCCGAAAGACCTATGTTCAAAAAGAAGCACACCAGGAAGAGCTCCTTCATATTGAAGAGCGATTTGGAAAGCTCCGAGGCCTTGGAGTGGCCCGCCAGCAACATGCCCAGGAGCAGGGCTCCCAGATCGGGTTTCAGACCCACGACTTCGAAAAGACCCGCCCCGACCACCAGTGCCAGGAAAACGCCGAAGAAGACCAGCATCTCATCGTGACCGACCCAATCCAGGGCCTTAAAAAAAACGGGGCGCAAGAAAGGTAGGGCCAGCACGGCAATCGCGTACCATTCGGGAACTTTGCCGGTGGAAACCGTCAGGAAGATTACCGCCAGAATATCCTGCATGACCAGGATGCCGATGGCGAGCGTCCCATAGGTCGAATGCATATCTCCTTTTTCATGGAGCGCCTTGACCGCGAATACGGTACTGGAAAACGAAAGCGCGAAACCCAGCAAGAGCAGGCCCGTGACGTCCATTTCGGCCAGCACTGAAATTCCCAGTAGCTTGAAGCCGGCGAGGGCGAGGGTAAAGGCGAGGGTTGAAACCAGGTTGTGAAAAGTGGCCCCGGCCCAGATCTCCCGGGAAAGGAGGGCCCTGACGTCGAGCTTGAGCCCGATGGTAAACAGCAACAGGGTTACGCCCAGGTCGGCCAGGCGGACGATGGTTTCGTTGCTTTGATAACCGGCGGCATGCAGACCGAAACCCGCCAGAAGAAAACCCACCAGCGGCGGCAGATTGAACCTGAGCGCAATGAAGCCGGCCAGAAAGGCCGTTGAGATAAGAATCAGTTCCATACTTATCTTCCCCGAGGGAGCTTCTCGGCTCGGATCAGTTCCCATTCATGCACGACCGCGCCCTTCGTGTCCAGAATCACGACCTTGCCGGGCAGGATCATTTCCTCGAAAACCGTGTAGGACCTGTATTCCACGCGAGCCACAATGAATGGCGCGATGTCGCGGCCGGTAGTATCGAAGCGGGTAAGGCGACCCGCCTGAAGCCACAGAATGAGCTGGTCGTATTCGCCCGTGGCGATGCCCTTGCCCCAGGACAGGAAGAGTCGCTCGTGGGCGCGATCGTTCCAGTGGGCGCCGCTCATGGCGCGCATGAACTCGGTGCGCTTGCCCTCTATGGGCAGCTCGAACAAATGACGCACCGAATCGTAGAGCAGGCCCAGACCGTCGCGATCGCGGCGGGTGTCGACTTCGCCGCTGATGGTAAGCTTCCCGCTCTTAAGGTCGACTTTGTAGGGACCTTTTTCGCGGGGGCTGAATTCCATGGTAAGTCGGACCTGCTCATGGGGCACGCCGAAACCGAATCGCGCCGGAGTGGACGGCACGAAACCCTTCCAGCTCATGCGCACCTTTTTAATGCGATTCCAGGCTCCCGTCGGATCGTGGGCCGCTCGCATCTTGTTCAGCAGAACAGCGGCTTGTTTTTCCCCGCCCAGTTTCGCCGGTCGAATGTCCGCCAGAAACAGATCGGTTTTTATGACGACGAACATCGCCGCGGCGGCCGTGAAGAGGAGAACGCTCAACAAGCCAATAATGATCTTAATCCGCTTATTCATGTTATGAATTCCGTGTGATACCGAGTTTCTTCATGCGAAAACGCAATGTGCCGGGATTGATGTCCAGTATTTCCGCGGCGCCGCCCTTGCCGGCGACCTGCCAATTCACCTGTTCCAGCACCACGCGGATGTGGTCGGTCACGGCCTGGTCCAGCGTTCGCGGTTGTCCGGTTGCGGCGGGCCGGCCGCCGGTCGGAGAGGCCGAGGAATGCAGCTCCGGGAACAATAATTGTTCGCTTCGATTCAGCAGCAAGGCTCGTTCCACGATGTTTTGCAGTTCGCGAACATTTCCCGGCCAGTCGTAAGCAGCAAGCCGAGTCATCTCGTCGTCGCCGACGCGCGGCACGGCGGCCAGGTTTAATTCCCGTGCCTTCCGTTTGACGAAATATTGCACCAGCGAAGGGATATCCTCCCGTCGCGCGCGCAGGGGCGGGATGTGAATGGGGAACACGTTCAGCCGGTAAAACAGGTCTTCCCGGAAGCGACCTTCGCGTACCATTTCCTCCAGGTTTCGATGAGTTGCGACGATCACGCGTGTATCCGTTTCGATGGCCCGGGTTCCGCCGATGCGCTCGAATTTTTTCTCCTGCAGAACGCGAAGCAATTTGACCTGGGCCTCGGCGGTCAATTCACCGATTTCATCCAGAAATAGCGTGCCGCCGTGAGCCCTTTCGAATCGCCCGCGCTTTCGCTCCGAGGCTCCCGTGAAGGCGCCCTTTTCATGACCGAACAATTCGCTGTCGAGCAAGGACTCCGGAATCGCGCCGCATTGCATGGAGATGAACGGCCCCTTGTTGCGGGGCGACGCCAGGTGAATCGCCGCGGCGATCACTTCCTTGCCCGTGCCCGTTTCGCCCAGAAGTAAAACAGTGCCCGCGGACGGCGAAACGCGACGAGTCATCTCCATGACCTCCCGTAATCCGAAATCCGCTCCCACCACTTCCATGCCGTGCGCGCTTTGCATATCGGCGGCGAGGGCGCGATTATCGTCTTGCAATGTTTCTTTCGTGCGCAGCAGGTCTCGATACCTTCGCGCGTTGGTCATGGCGATTGTAAAAGGCTCCCGTACCGAATCGAGCAGGGCGGCGTGTTCCGGAGTGTAGCGATCCAGGCCCGCCGCTGAAATCAACAGGGCGCCCATGCGTTCACGATGGAGATCCAGGCGTAGAAACATGGCGGAGTTCGATTCCAGATGGGGGAACAGATCGCGGAGCATCTCATCGAGCTCATCGGGGCGATTCACCATCGTTACCATGGATGGCGGGTTTTCGGGTTCCTCCAGGATATGCCCCACCTGCGGCTCGGACAGAGAGATTTCGGACGCGGCCTCTCGCCAGACATAGCGGCCGCCGGGAATCGCGCAGCGGGCCACGACCTGGATATTGCGAGCATGTAGATCCGAATATCCCAGTCCGATGGTGTCGGCGGGAATATGGGCTTTGATGTACTCGAATGTACGTTCCAGAGCCTGATTGATATCCAGACTCCCGCAAATTCTCAGCGTAATCTCCCGGAAAAACTCGCCCTGATCCATACGTTGTTTGTCCTCTCGACGTAATATATCACGTCCGTGGTGATATATTGCGACGAAATACCACTTTGTAAAACGAAAAAGCCGCCAAAACGGGATTTCGCTCTATTTTCGGGCCGGCATGCCCATTGCAATATGGAATGCTAATCGCCGCCCTGGGATATGGGCGGGGGAAGCTGAACAAGATGATCTGGATTGAACTCATTCGCGTACGTTCCTCGGCCGCGGTGATCCGCGAGGCGGAGGACTCCCTCTATGAGCGCATACTGGAGCTCAGAAAATCGGCGGACGGCGTGGAGATATACCTTCTGCGCCATCAAGTCTATGAGGGCGATTTGTCGGTGCAGTTCGTCTGGAAGAATCTGCGCGAACCGCGTGCTACGCGCGAAGGTCACTTGCTCGGCGAAACGTTATCAAAGCTAGGCCCGGTCGAACACGCCGTCTGGATCCCGGCGGTTCCGGACTCAGCCAATGGAGAAGCAAGTCATGAAAGCGAAAATTCTAAGTGGAGCGGCGGCGGCCATGATACTCATTTCATTCCCGGGTTGTAAAACGGTTCACACGGAACTAATTGTTCCGGCGGAACCCCGAGAAGTCTGGGCGGTTCTGTCCGACGGTCCGGGGTACAAGGAATGGAATCCCGTACTGGTGCCCGTGGAAGGTGAATTGCGCGAAGGCGCGAAACTGAAATACAGCATGACCGACGGTACGGGCAAAAAATCCATCGTATCGGCTCGAGTCGTGCGCATGATTCCCGAACGTAAACTCAATCAATTCGGCGGTATCCCCGGCATCCTGACTTTCGACCATACCTGGTCGCTCAAGCCGGTAAAAGGCGGAACCCTCGTCGTTCAGCATGAAGAATACCGCGGGATCTGGGTTCCATTCTGGGACGCAAGCTGGGTGGAGCCGGCTTACAAGAAAGCCAATGAAGCCCTGCGCGAAAGGGTCAGGAAACTGAAGAAGTAGGGGAGATTTTGAACATGGATAAGTTAAGAACCGTTTTGATTACGGGTGCCTCCGCCGGCATCGGCAAGGAGACCGCTCGGACCCTGGTGCACGCCGGCTACACCGTTTACGCGGCCGCGCGACGCGTGGAGAAAATGAAGGACCTGGAACAACTGGGCGCGATACCCCTGAAGATGGACATCACCAGCGAGGAGCAGGTTAAGGCCGCGGTGAACCGAATTCAAAAAGAGCAGGGCGGCGTCGACGTCTTGATCAACAACGCCGGTTTCGCCGTTCAGGGGCCCGTGGAGGAAGTCACCATCGACGAAGCTCGTCGACAGTATGAAGTGAATCTCTTCGGTCTGGGTCTCTTGACGCAACTGGTTCTACCGGGAATGCGCGAAAAAGGCGCGGGGAAGATTATCAACGTGTCCTCGGCCGGCGGTCGAGCCTATTTCGCGTTGGGAGCCTGGTATGTCTCCACGAAGCACGCTCTTGAAGGCTGGAGTGATTGCCTGCGCCTGGAGCTCAAACCATTCAATATCGACGTGGTAATCATCGAGCCCGGCGCCATCGCCACGGAATTCAACGACGTTTCCCTGGAACCCTTGCTGGAGCGTCACGGAGACGGCCCTTACGGCGACCGAGTTCGTGCCTTCGTAAAGTTCTCGCGCGAAACGGAAACTAAACCCGGTAATAGTTCACCGCCTTCGGTTATAACGAATGTCGTCTTGAAAGCCGTAAAGGCTCGCAAACCGAAAACGCGTTACGCGGCCGGCGCCATGGCCAAGCCAATCATGTTCCTGCGCAAGTGGGGCGGCGATCGTGTTTATGATTGGGTGATGGGACGCATGGTCGGTTGAAAGCCGGCGTGATCCGGCCGGGGTCGTCGTGAAAAGCCTTCAGGGGTTTCGGCGGCCCGCGCCTATTCTTTTCCTTTAAACCCCTTCACGACCTTCAGGGTATTGTCGCTCAGCGTAAAGCGCGCGGTGCAACCCGACGGGAACGGCACCGTGGCCTCCGGATGGCTGTCCACGCTGATCTGGCCGTCCATCTCCGAGATGATCTCCAGGCTGTCGTTGGGTCCCACACTGACTTTCTGGTAACGGTAGCTCTTCGTAGCGCGCAATTCCCGGGCGATGGCCTTGAACATGGGCGCGGTCTGGGGAAATACGGCGCCGGCCTGGTTCTCGCGCCAGTGGCAATTGCGAAACCAGCCCGTGGAACCGGCGCCGGTGGCCAGTACCATGCCGGAGCTTTTCTGCTCCTCCCATTCGCCTTCGCCCTTGCGAATCCAGTAGCGCGAAATAAAGGCGGGGAAGTTGCACTGCATGCTGATTTCGGAAGTGCACAGCCGGGTCTTGCGTTCGCTCCCGTCCAGGTACTTGAGATTGCATTCAATGCGACTCCAGTCCTCCATGAGAAACTCGGCGGAAGCCGGGTCTCCCTTCAAGCCCGCGGCGAAGCCGGGCGCGTCGAAGTGGAGCAGGGCGCCGATGGAAGTCTCGGGATCGGAGTTGATGCCGATGATGGGCGTGTCCCGGGAGGCGAAATGACTTACGTAGACGAAATGATTATCGCCGCCCAGGCTGATGATGAAGTCGAATTTTCCCAGATCCAGGTCGTCCAGCTCATCGCGTTCGGCGAGGACCGCCTCAGGCAGGGCTTCGCGTAGAATTTCCAGGTTGCGCGCCTGACGCTCGTGAGAGCCGTAGATTTTCTCATGGGAATTGTTCTGAATGCGATACAATTCCCGCACGGCCTCGGCGGAACCATAGGCCTTCAAATCCCGCTCCCACTTGCTGCGCTTTACGGCAACGACGACTTTTTTCATGGCTACTTCACGGCGCCGTGCAGCACGGCCGAACCGAATAGAAAATTTCGAAAACTTACATCGCGAAAGCCGGCCTCTTCAAGCTCGGCCTTGAGTTCCTCCTGTCCGGGATAGACCCGGGAGGAGGCGGGCAGGTAATCGTACATCTCATGCCGTCCGCCCTGCAAGACATACCCGATGAGCGGCACGACGCGCTCAAAGAAAAAGTTATGAAAAAAACGCACGAAGGGCGACTTAATCTTACCCACGTCCAGCACGGCCACTCGCGCTCCCGGCTTTAAGACGCGTCGCATTTCGCTCAGGCAGGCGGCGCGATTCTCGACATTGCGCAGACCGAAGGAAATGACCACGCCGTCCATGGAATCGTCGTCGATGCCCTTCAAATCGGAAGCATCGCCCCGGACCACGTCCACCTGAATATCACGCTTCGGCGCGCCCTCCAGGCGCCCTTTCAGGATATCGAGCATGTTGGCGCTGAAGTCCAGCGCCCGGATTCGGGAGGGTTCCTTCAACATGTTACGAAGGCGCATGGTCAAATCGCCGCTGCCGCAACATAGATCCAGAACGGCCACGCCTGTTCGGTCCGTTACGCCCAGGCTTTTCACCGTAGCCTTTTTCCAGAGGCGATGCATACCGATACTAATTAAGTCATTAAAGGTATCGTAATGCGCCGCGATCTCATCAAAATTTCTTCGGACATAGTCCGCTTTTTCGGCCTGCTCGGGCAGGGCATATTTTTGTTTTCTTGTGCTTGTCATTGGAAGGGGTTCACATCAACTGGTAATAGGACCAGGAAAGTCCCGGCTAAACGCCAACACAATCAACATTTCCCCTCATGAGCGAACCCGGCCAGCAGGAATCGACCTCCCTGGAAAACGCCATGGAGGTCCTCGAGTTGACTCAGGCAACTGAGCTGGCTCAGGCCATGGAAGCCCGGGGTGACTTTAAGTTCAAAGGCATCTTCGCCCTGTTCAATGCCATCCTGGATTGGACCAATAAGTTCACCCAGAACGGAATTCTCCCCACCTATGAGCAACTGGAACGGGATGTCCAGATACCCCCCGACAAGCTCAAGGAATACATGCAGGAGCTGCTGGGGCGCGGCAGCTCCAAGGCGCGTCTGATTTTCGCCCTGCCCAGCGTGGACATTACCTCGGGGGCTAATTCCGAACTGATTCGACATTTGATCTACTGTCGTCCCACGAAGGGAGACGGGCCCACCGTGCGGCGCTACGTCCAGGCTTATGTGGATCGCAACAGCAGCGTGCTGGCCAAATGGATTTCGCGCCGACGGCCGGAGACCGGACCGAAAACGGCGGAATTCCTGCACGGCAAGATCGAGGAAGGGCGATTGCACGACACCCAGGCGGGGGCCGAAATCGCCCGGATGTTCTACAATGATCTGGATAACACGCCTCAGCATCGCAAGATTACGTATGCTCTCATTACCAAGCCGGTCATTCAGAAGCTGCTGACCGACGGTCATTTAGTTCTGATCAAGCCCGCGCCCAACGCCTTCCTGCCCAAATACCGGGGCATCTATTACGGGGGCATGGAAGAGATGGAGGCGCGCTTTCGCGTGCTGGCTGAATATTTCGCCAATACCATCGTGCATGATCCTTCCCTGTTGCAGGGCGGCACCACGGACATTCATCGCGCCGCCACCGGCATGGACCGGGCCACCTTCGCCGCTTTGCCGCCGGGCGCTAAACAATGCGTCATGGAAATCAGTCTCATGGCCGGCAAACTGGAGAAGATGCGCAATGAGAAGAAGGAGTCCGAGGTAAAACAATCCATGGATACCATCATGGGGGACCTGTCCAAGGCCGGTCGCCTGGTGGAAGTGGATCGAATCAAGGACATGAACGACGAGACGCGTTCGCGCATCATTAATTCCAGTACCTGTCTCCACGCCGACTACGCCGTTTCCGGCCGCGTGGCTACTTTCGTCTTGCACAAGGAATGCATTCCTCCGGCCGTGAAGAGCGCGCGGGAGCTGTACGATAAGTCCGGCAACGACACCGAGGTTCAGGTTCTGAATTCCATGAATATTCAGAAGCACCTGAATCCGGACGAACTCAAGGCCTTCAACGATCTCCATGAACGCACCATGTTCGATCGCCTGCCCTGGTTTACGCGCATCTGGCGATCCATGTTCGGCAAGGATAAGATCAAGCCGGCGGAAAAGGAAAAAGTTCGCCAGGCCATGGAAAAGGCGGCCATGGAAGAACGCCTGCGCATTCAAAAAGCGGAAGCTCGTCGCGCTCAGAAGGAACTGGCCAGCGAAAGGGTCAAGGCCGAGAAGCAGGTTAAGGAAAAAGCCGCCGCCGCCGTGGCCGATGAAGACGCCGAACCCCGGGAACTGACGCCCGAGGAAAAACAGGCGGCCGTGGAACGTGAAGCGGAAGTGGCCGAGCAACTCCAGAAAATCACGGACTGCCTGGATGAGGCCTGGAATCAGGGCCTCATGCCCAATCGAACTTATCTGGTCGAAAACGTAAAAGGTTTCGACGAAAGCACGCTTATTAACTTTCTAAAAAAGCACGCTCGCAAGAACGTGTTTTCTTTTCGCGTGAAAAACGAGAGCCCGAAATACCAGTGGCCTATTTTGATTTCGCGCAACTACATTAAACGCAATGGCCGCAGCATGCTGAACAAGGCCATTGAGGATTCCGATAAACAGCGCAAGGCCAACATGCCCAATCAGGAAAAATTCGACGTCTCCAGCGCCATTGAGGAATTCCTGAACAAGATTCTGCAAAAGTCTCGCTGACGCCCCGGCTTTAACTTATGACCAAAACTGAAAGACGGGACTTCCGTCACACCAAAATTATCTGTACCATCGGACCGGCCACGGCCGATTCGGAAACCATCGCCGAGTTGGCGGGGGCGGGCATGAACATCGCCCGCATGAACATGTCCCATGGTACCCATGAAAGTCATCTTCCCATCATCAAGCGCATCAAGAACCTGAACAAGAAGCTGAATCACCCCATCGCCTTGCTCATGGACCTGCAGGGCCCCGAGATTCGCACGGGTGAAATCGAAGGCAGCCTGAACCTCAAGGTGGGCGAAATCTTTTCCTTTACGGTGATTCCCGAGGAAGACCCGGAGGAAAAAAGCGTTCACGTAAACTACGAGAACATTCTCCAGGACCTCAAGGTCGGCGATAAGATAACGGTGGACAATGGTCTCATCAATCTTCAGGTGCTGGACATCGCCGAGCACAAAATGAAGTGTCGCGTGCTGGACGGGGGCACCCTGGGTTCGCGCAAGCATATCAACCTGCCCGGCGTGCGCGTGAACATGCCTTCCATTACGGAGAAGGATCGCCGCGACATTAATTTCGCCGTGGACCACGATCTGGACTTCATCGCGCTCAGTTTCGTAAGACGCGCGGAAGACGTGCGCGAAGCCCGCTCTCTGATTGAGGAAAAGGGCGGTCACGCGCGCTTGATTGCCAAGATCGAAAACCAGGAGGGCGTCGATAACTTCGAGGAGATCCTGGCGGAGGCCGACGGCATCATGGTGGCCCGAGGAGACCTGGGTGTTGAGGTAGCCATCCAGGAACTGCCCGTAATTCAAAGACGCATGGTGCGTTCCTGCGCCATCGCGGGTAAGCCGGTCATCGTGGCCACGCACCTGCTGGAATCCATGATTACCAATCCCATGCCCACGCGCGCGGAGACCACGGACACGGCCAATGTGGTTTACGAACAGGCCGACGCCATGATGCTATCGGGCGAGACGGCCGTGGGCAAGTATCCCGTTAAGTGCGTGCAGATGCTGGACGGAATCGCCCGACGCATCGAGAAAGAGGGCGGGCTGGGTTTTTCCGAGTTGCGCGAACCCACCGAAAAGCGCGAAGAGCTGGCACGCAGCGCGTGTCGCCTGGCGGATTCCCTGAACGCGCCGGCCATCGTGGTCATTACCCGTCGCGGTTTGCTGGCGCAACAGGTGGCCAGCTTTCGCCCGCGCAATGCAATCATCTATGCCTTTACGAACATGTCGTCCAGTCGTCGCAAGCTCTGGATGATTCGATCCGTGGTGCCCTTCCTCATGGATTTTTCGCGAGATCCGGAGAAGACCATTCGCTCGGCTTTTGATAAACTACGAAAGCGCAATCGCGTGGTGGCCGGGGACCCCATCGTGGTCGTAAGCGACGTGGCCGCGGGCGATGAGCGTATTACCAGCATCCAGGTGCGGGTCTTCGGGTAGGAGCGAACACGAATTTTAACGAATGTCCACGAATTTCGCGAATGGTTTTGGACGGCCTATTTACGCGGGACGTTGAGCCGGCTTTTGAAAGCCGGAAAATCTGGCTCAAAAAAATTCGTGCCATTCGCCCTATTCGCGGAAATTCGTGTTCTCCGCTTATCTCAGGTCGGCAAAAATAATATCCGAAAGCTGTTTATAACACTTCCCCGCCAGGTGGTGGGGGTCCATGAACAGCCGACACGTGATGCTCTTCTCGTACTGCGGGTCCACCAGCTTCGCACGCCAGGCGGGGTGTTTCTTCTTGAGCGTTTCCAGTTCCGCCAGCAGGGGTTTCTTCAAGGCGTCCACCAGGTTGTCCTTGAATTTCTTGCGGGGTTTCTCCATGGCCGCGCGATAAATTTGGGGCGCCATGGGCCAGTAGACGATGACCTGAATATTTTTTTCCGCGAGCAATCGCAGCATGCGCTTGAAAAAGAAGACCTGCGTGGGCGCGGGGCGATAGGCGGCCAGATAGGTTTCCGCGAACTTGCGCGACTCCGATTCCACGTGCTTGATCAAAGTCTCGGGCGGAATGTCGAATTGCAGCGGATTGGGTATGCCGCCCAGGTTGGCGCGATTGCCCTCGGCCATGCGCGTGAGCGCGATGCGGCGAAATTGATTGCCGTTCATATTGAACTGCGGGATCACAATCTGGTTCTTGATGAGCGCCGACGGATCGGGCGGATACTTGTATACGGCAAACAACCGTTTAAGCATGAAGGTCTCGGCCTCATCCACGGAGAAGCCCTTGCCCGGCAGGCGAAACACCTCGTCAATATCCATGGGTTTGCGGGGGCTGGGGCGATTCAGTTGCGTGTTGCGTAGAATGAAATCCAGGTCGTAGGCGAAAGACAGGGAATAGCGCACGGACTGGGGGCTGAAGATCAGCGGATCGGCCTCGAGCATGACGAAGCGGGGCTCCATGCCGGCCGCCAGGATTTTCTCCAGCCAGTAGTAGTGAAACGACGGCGAAGCGAAAGGCGCGCTGAAATTATAAGTAAACGTGCCCGGAACTTTCTTGCCGATGTACTTGCTGTTGAAATCGCCCGCGCGGGAGGAGCCGAGAATCAGGCCCAGCTTTTGGCCTTTTGATACGCGGGTCGGGTAGTCCTTGCGCAG
>CAZGYS010000112.1:9261-13275 GCA_964530305.1 uncultured Leptospiraceae bacterium | reverse complement strand
CATGTTTCTGAAGGAAGAGGGCAAGGCGGGCGAAAACCTGGACATGGAAGTGCTCGTGCATCGCATGGAAGGTCCGCCCGTGCGCGCGAACTTTAAATGGTACGGCAAGACCAAGAGCGAGTATCGTTTAACGCGCTTGAAGGAATTGTTTCGCGGCAGCGAGGAGCGTTATCTGGGCGCTCTGTTCATCCTGACCCTGCACCGGGAACAGTATCGCGTGAACATCCTCACTCACGAAGAGGATACGGATACGGTTCTTAATTTCTTCGGCATCACTCCGGCCGAGGTGGGCGGCATTCTTAAGTTCGATCTGGACGAAAAACTGGAATCGCGCTTTCGCGAATACCGCGACGGGCTGCGCGAAGGCAATGCATTGCCGTCCACGGACGAAATCTCGCAAGAGGCCCAGCGCATCTTCGAGGATAAATACAAGATGAAGGATGAGCAGCCGGATCCGGACCGGGACATCCTGCGTCTCATCAATCTCGAGTACGCCCTGTTTCGCTTCCTGGAAAAATCGGTCTATGGACGCCTGCTGGAAAAACGCATGGAGAGCCTGGATGAATTGCTCTCCGTATCCCTGGAGATCATCAATCGCCGGAAGAGCCGAGCGGGGCGTTCCCTGGAGAACCACCTCAAGTATATCTTCAATCGCCTGGGCGTGCCTTTTTCCTTCGACCAGGTGACCGAAAATCGCAAGCGACCCGATTTCGTTTTTCCCGGAATCGAGCAATATCGCAATCCGTCCTACGCGGCGGAGCGCTTGTTCTGCCTGGGCGCGAAGACCACCTGCAAGGACCGCTGGCGTCAGGTCGTGACGGAGGCGGATCGGATCGAGGTGAAGCATTTGTTCACCCTGCAACGAGGTTTTACCACCGCCCAGCTACAGGAGATGCGTGCCGCCAACGTGGTGCCGGTGATACCCCTGACCTATCAGAAGGAGTGCAGGGAACACGATCGCGAAATGCTCATGAGTTTGAAGGAGTTTATCGAGCTGATTACGGCCCGGGTCGAGTCCGAACCCATGTTGTTTTGAAGCGGCGTTTCCCTTCTAAGGTTAGCGATTAGAAGATTATCGATTCGTCTTTCTGGAAGTGTTTGATTTCCTGCTCGGTCATTTCCATGGAATCAAGGATGAAGCGAAAGTGCGGGTTCACCAGGACATTACGAATGATTTGTTTTTCCGTGTCGTGAATGAAGGCGCCCTGGTTGTCCAGGATTTCCAGCACCGAGGCCACGTTTTCCACGTCCCGTAATTCGGCTATGATGCGATACACGCGTCGGGGATCCACGGCCGGGTATTCCAGCTCCACTTTTTCATCGCTGAGCTTCTTGGCCATGATGGTTGCCTTGATGGCTTCCTGCATTTCGCTTTCGTGTTTGTCCAGCAACTCGATAATACCGGCATTGGCCTGATCACCGTACTCGAAGAAGAGTTTTAGATAACCGTACAGATTGGGGTTTTGAAACAGGATGTTGCGCAGCATTTCCTGCGGATAACGCGTAATCATTTCTCCCAGGAACTTGATGGCATCGGGCTTTTGTTGAATGTAGATGTCCAGGTGCTCCTTGTCCAGCAGCGAGATGATATTCAAACAGAGGTGATGATCCCGGGCGGTGCTCTTGATCTCCAGGAGAAGCTGGAGCACTTTTTCCTGGCTCAGGGGAGGAATATGGGAAGTGAAGATCTTTTCCAGGGCGATTTCCTGAATGGCCGAATTGTACTGGAAATACACGACGACTTTCTCCAGGGCTTGCGCGGAAAACTCCGGACTGTTGATCAACTCCGAGGTTTCGGGCAGGCGGCGGAACAACTGCAGGTAGTACATGATCGACTTGAACAGATAGTGATCCACCGAGAGCAGGAAGTCCGCCAGTTTCGCGGGAGGAATGGCGAACAGGAGGCGGCGTACGCGATTGACGTAGTGCGCGCCTTCGCCCATGATCAGCAGGCGCGAAAGTTCGGCCAGGGGTGAAGATTTTTCGTCCACGAGAGTAGTAAGGAAAACACAGGATGAGAAAGCAAGAATTTCCATGAAAACACCGGGAAAAAACGGTGTTTCTCGTGTTATTTGCCGCGGGATTTTTTACTTCCCATGAATCCGCGGAATCCGAAGGGTGCGGATTGACTATGTTTCGTCCACGCAAACCAGGCGACGGCTTCCGGGAAGTGGAGCTGGAGTTAATCCAGGCAAAGTTCGATACATTGTCGCGCCTGACGGCCGAGGTGGAAAATCGCATTGCGCGGCTGGAGGAATTGGCGGAGCGAATTCGCGCGGGCGAAACCGACCAGTTTCTCAAGGACAAATACAATCGCCTGCGAAAAGAAGCCGGGGAATACGCCTGGTATGTTCGCGTCCAGCGCGACGTCATGAATTTTCGCGGACGGGCGCCGGAGTTTCGGATCCCTCCCGCCCTGAAGGACGCGACCTCCGAAGATCGCCCTTGAGGTTCGGCGACGAAAAGTACTTGCGCGAAGTTCACTCCAGGCCGGCATTTGTTAACTTTCGCGCCGTCATCACGGCCTTGAAAATTATACAAAATACCCGTGGGTGCGCGGCATGGGCCGACTTCGCCGACGAGGAGGGCTGGTCTTGAGATCTACAATGGGTTCCCGAATTCTCTTTTTATGCGTCATTGCGCTTTCCGGCGCGTCGGCCTACTGCTCCGGCAGTAAGGACTTCGCCGATATTTCACTGCACAAGGACGGGTACGCCGGCGTGCGTCGTCTGGAAGGCGCGGTAGGGCCGGAATATCGCTACCGCTTGCACTACGAATTTTTTAAGTTAAAGAAAGTGGAGAATATCCGCAATGGACGCCTTCACGGAGGCGATGAGCGCTGGGCCTATGCCCTGGTGCAAAAGCACGAGGACGGTAGTCTGCGCCTGCTTCATTTCGATCGCAACGGTGTCCCGGTCGGCAGCACCAGGGGCTATCATGAAATTATCTTGAACAAGGAAGAAGTCCGCTTTCGAGATAAATGGGGCAAACCGGTGAAGGATATTCTAACCCGGGCGCACCGCTGGTCGGCTGCCTTCGATGAGAACGGTTTCATCAAGAGCTGGAAGGCCATGGACCGCGCGGGCAAGCCGATCCTGAGTTTCGCGGGTGTGCATGAGTTTCGCGTAACTCGTTCTAAGCAGGGCACCATCACCGAGCGCAAGTATTTCGACATGCAGGGCAAGCCCGTGGACGCTTTCTGGGAGAAGTTTCATCGCATGGCCACGACCGTGGACGAAAAGGGCAGACCCGCTATGCTGAAATACTTCCAGGCCGACGGTAAACCCGCGGAGCACAGGGGCTGTCATGGACTTAAATACAAATACAGCGGCGATTTGTTGATTGAGGAGAGTTGCGTCGGTAAAGACGGTAAGCCGGCAATGCGTCTGGGTGAAAAGGCTAAACAGCTCGGTTATACCGCGGAAAAGACGACCTACGACAAACGGGGTCTGGCCTTGAAAGTGGAGGTTTTCGACGCCGCGGGAAAACCGGCCAATGCAACGTTCACCGGAGTTCATCGAACCGTCTACGAATACGACGCGAAGGGGTTTCAGGCATCCATGCGCTTTTTCGATAAGGCGGGAAAACCGGTCGTGCACGGAACGATTGGCGCTCATCGCGTGACTTCCAAATACGACGATGCCTATCGTGAGCTGGAGTCGCGAAACTTCGACGTGAAGGACGCGCCCATGATGCCCGAGGGTGAAGGCTACCATCGTCGCGCTTACAAATACGACGCGCGCGGGTTGACCTTGAGCACCAGCTTTTTCGACGTGAAGGGAAAACCGGTGGCGGCTCGGGAAAAACGCGTGGCGGGTTGTGCCGAGGTGCGCCTGACCTATCACGCGAAGGGTGCTCCCATGACCGACGCCTGTTTGGGCGCCGACGGTAAACCGGCCATGAATACGCATTGGAAGTATCACAAATCCGCGCGCACCCGCCTGGCCGACGGCCGTACCACGAGCATTGCTCTGTTCGGCGCCGACGGTAAGGCTTACGTTTCGCCCGAATCCG
>CAZGYS010000112.1:0-9245 GCA_964530305.1 uncultured Leptospiraceae bacterium | reverse complement strand
CCATCGATTTGAAATTAAGCCGGACAAATTCGATTCGCCCCTGGAGATGAAATGTTTCGGCGCGGACGGTAAACCGGCCAGGCGCAAGCAGTATAAATATCACATTGAACGTCGAGCCTTCAATGCCTTCGGCGATGTGGTTGAATTCAGTTATTTTGACGCCGAGGGCAAACCCATGGCCATTATCGGATCTTTGCATTTAGTTAAGGCCCGCTACGACGGCAATGGACGCAGGACTTCCATGGCGTTTTTCAATAAGCAGGGCAAGGGCGTGGCCCGCAAGGGAGACAGAGTACACGAAATTCGAACCAGTTATTTACCCAGCGGACGCAGGCAACTGGAGACCTACCTGGATATAAAGGGCAAGAAGACGCCGGGAACGCCGTTCTTTCGCGCGGCCGAAACCCGTTACACTTACAAGAAGGACGGAAGCCTGTTGAAGGTGGAACACCTCAGCGCGAAAGGAAAGGTGGTCAACACCTGGAAATATTAATCGAGGGGCACGCGCAATTGTACGCGCGTGTATTCGCCCTTACGACTCTTTAGAATTACGCGGCCGTTTAGCCGGCGGGCAATATCGCGCGTGTGTCGCAGACCCATGCCGAATTGCTTGCCGGAAATCGCGCTGAATTCCGGGTGAAAAATTAATTTGAACAGAGCGGCGGTGGAGGCTTCGCCCTTCGCTTCCGGAAGCCCGCGTTCCCGGGCAATGGCGCGGATTTGTTCGGGGTCCAGGCCGTGCCCATCGTCTTCACAGGAATAGACGAGGAACCGGCCGTCCCTGCGTCCCCGCACCTGAATGGTCCCGCGTTCCGTCTTATCCGTTTCTCGACGCTCGGCGCTGTTTTGGAGGCCGTGGGTCAGGGCGTTGCGGAATAGATGGGTGAGGGCTTCGCGAACGGGTTCACTCGGCTCCACCCCTTCTTCCATGACGTAATCGAGATCCGCGGTCACGTCCATGGACTGAATCATCGCCGCCAGCTCTTCGCGCAAAGTCTCCGACTCCGGCGGGGAAGGGGGAGACCGTCGGGCCTTCTCGGGCGGGGGAGGCAGGTCTCTCATGTTCGCCAATTGCCTGGCTTTCGCGCGGGCGCCCCATGCGGCGTATTGCTCCCCGGCCCGCAGAAAATGTTCACGGGCCTGGTCGTTTTCTCCTCGGCCGGAAAGAAAATCGCCAAGGAGTTCATGGGACAAGGCTTGATCCCCGGCCAGTTGCTCTCGCCGGGCGATTTCCAGTGAGCGTGCATGGTAATCTCGAGCTTCGCTTTCGCGATTGCGCGCCGCCGCCAGTTCGGCTCGTAACAGCAGGGCGCGGTGTTCGCGATTCGCCGGTTTATGAGCGGCGAATTTCGCCAGTTTACGCATGTGTTGCGCGGCCTGGCGGAGATTGCGTTTCTTCGCGCGGCGATTGGCCGTGTTCGCGCGGATCAGGGACAGTCCGAAAAAGAAATGGTAGAATGTCGTCCAGGGATTGCCGCGAATCGTGTCGTAGAATTCACTGCCCTGACGAAACGCCCTGAGCGCGCCGTCATAATCGTTCATCAACGCTCGTTCAATACCGGTCATCAACGAGGAATAGCAAACGCATAGATTATTCTTCTCGGCGATGAGGCGAGGGTAGGCTTCGTCATGAGAATAGGTCCTGTTCTCGACATCGCCGCCGCCCAGCGTCTCCAGCAATTGGATGAAGGGAATATAGAAAAGTTCGCTCTGATCCTGCTTCGTATTGCGTAGCACCGCCAGATCCTTCAGCGCGATTTCATGAACCAGATCCAGGTTTTCGCTCAGCAAAAAACGAATGAAGTTGCGACACGTCAGGGCATAGCTCAGATATTCGAGGTTGCCCGTTTCCCACCCCATGGAAGTCCCGTCTTCGAGATGGCCGGTGATCTTGCTCAGGGGATGTTCCCAGTGACGGAGAAAATAGCCGTGTAAGTAGGTGACGCGCGCCGCCAGATTACGAGCGCCCAGTCGCGCCTGGATTCGCATGGCCAGCTCTCCGAAGTCGTAACCTTCCTTGAATTTCATGAGAATGCCGCTGAGGATCAGCCCGTAAATTACGAAAGCGATGGAAGAGTAACGTGAATGGCCGCGACGAATGGAAAGGCGAACCATGTAGAGAATCATGATCGGAAAGAAATTAGAATCGAGAAAAAACGCCGCCGTGGCCGCTTCCGAGAGGAGCCCGTGGGCGGCCGTTAGAATGGGATCCTCCAGTTCGGGAATCGCCTCCAGGCTTTCCATGCTGTGGCGGGAAAGCATGATTCGCGTCAGGACGACGTCCTTGAGGACGGTAAGTTGTCCGGGATTCGCGGGTAGGCGAATTCCCAGTTCGCGCAGGGCCTTGCGTACGAGATCGATGGATTGCTGGGGGCGCCCCGCCGAATTTTGCGCGGGAACACTCAATAGATAAACGCCCATTCGATCCAGAGGTTCGGTCAGGATACCCAGTAATTCATCGGCGAACGCGTCGGCGCGATCGTATTCCCCGTTCAGGTAATAGGCTTCGAGCAGTTCCAGGCGAACCCGCAACGTCAGTTCATAGTGAGCGTTCCAGGCGTCCTCGGGCAAGAGGGCTGAGGCGGCGCGAAAGTAGGTCAGGGCCGAACCATAGGCCGCCGAGGAGCGTGCATTACGACCGGCGGCCAGATTCAAACGCGCCGTTTCCAATCTTTCATCGGCGTCCGTAATCAGATCGGAACCCAGGTTGAGATGATTGACGATGTCGATCAGTCTGTCTTCGCGTCGAGGATCGCCGCCGGAGCGTGGAATCAAGCGGCCGATCATCAGATGCACGTCGCGACGTTCGCTCTCGGGAATGGCCTGATAGGCGGCCTGTTGGACCCGGTCGTGCACGAAGCGATATGCGATTCGCTTGTGGGCGGAAGGTTCATCGCCGTCGGCGATTTCCACTTCGTCGTCGATATACTTGTAGTCGTCGCCCAGGGGAATGACCAGCTCCAATTTCAGGGCGTCTTCCAGAGCTCGCGCGGTTTCGGCGGCCGTTTTCTTGAGTACCGGCGCAAGTAAGTCCAGGTCGAAGCGGTTGCCGACGCACGCGGCGATTTTCAATGCTTCGCGGGAAGCGTCCGGCAACTCCAGGATTTTACCGGCCATGAGATCGACTACATTGTCGGTGATCTCCATGGACCGTATTCGGTCGGTGTTCCAGCGCCAGCGACCGTCCCCCCGATGAAACGCCAGGGAGCCGTTGCGATACAGCTCTTTCAAAAATTCCCGGGTAAAGAACGGATTGCCTCCGGTTTTTTCCAGCACCAGCTCGGCCAGCGACGCGGTATCTTCCGGGGAAGCTCCCAGGGCATCGGCCGCCATGGCGCGAATGTTTTCTCGACTCAATACGGCCGGTGAGATTTGTTCGATTGCGCCTATGGTTTCGCGCGCGCGATCCAGCGTTTCCAGCAAGGGGTGACCATGCCCGGTTTCATTGTCGCGATAGGCTCCCAGCAACAACAGGTGGCCGGTTTCCGGATCCGTACTCAACTGGTAGATGAGTTTCAGGCTGGCGGCGTCGGCCCATTGCAAATCGTCCAGGAAAATTACCAGCGGATGATCCGAATCGGCCAGGACGCGGACGAACTTACGGAAGACCAGATTGAAACGATTTTCGCTTTCGGCCGGACTCAGATCCGGCGGCGCGGGCTGGGGGCCGATGATCAACTCCACCTCGGGAATGACGTCGACGATAACGCCCGCGGTATTGCCCAGCGCAAGGAGCAAGTCTTCTCGCCAGGCGTCGATGTTTTCCTCCGTCAACAACTGACGCACCAGATCCTGAAAGGCTTGAATCACGGCGCTGTAGGGAATATCGCGCTTGAATTGATCAAACTTACCGGAAATGAAATACCCTCGGGCCTCGGTGATGGGTCTTTGCACTTCGTTGACCAGCGATGATTTTCCGATTCCGGAGTAACCGGCCACCAGTAGAAGTTTATTGGCGCCGTCGCGCGCTGCACCGAATATTTCCAGCAGGCGCCGGATCTCTTGCTCCCGCCCGTAGAGCTTTTCCGGTACGCGAAAGACCTCGGAACGATCTTGAAGCGCCGGAGTGAAGTCCGGCACGGCATGGTTTTCGCGCAGCTCGCGAATACAAAAATCCAGGTCGGCGGTCAGCCCGAACACGCTCTGGTAGCGATGTTCCGCGGTCTTGGCCAGAAGCTTCATCACGATGCCCGAAATCGCCGCCGGAATCCCCGAATCTTTTTCATGGGGCGGCCGCGGAAGGCGAGCGATGTGCGCGTGGACCAGCTCCAGTGGATCGTGGGAAACGAAAGGCGGAGCTCCGGTCAACATTTCGTACATGGTGACGCCCAGGGAGTAGAAATCACTGCGATAATCCAGCGAGCGGTTCATGCGACCGGTTTGTTCCGGCGAAATGTAAGTAGGAGTGCCTTCCAGGGTTCGGGCGCTTTGTTCCTCGCGATTTAGTCGAGAGGCGATGGCGAAACCGCCCAGAAGAATTTCGTCCCCCCGGACCATGATGGCCGCGGGTTTGATGTCCTTGTGAACAATTCCCCGCTCGTGAATCTCGCCCAGCAATCGCGCCAGGGCGGCGGTGAGTACCAGGCATCGGGTCGGCGAGATTTCCCCTCGCTTGATGAGTTCCGCCAGGGAAGTTCCCTCGAAAGGGGCCAGCACCATGGCCGGTCCAGTCTCCATGGTCTCAAGGGACAGGGGTTGCGTGATTCCTTCCAGGTTCAGGGAGCGGCAAATATCAAATTCGCGGCGAAGCCTCGCGCCCGCGTGGGCATCGCCGCCGGCGATTTTAAGTAGTACCGATTGGTCGTCGGTCTCCCGCACCGCGCGATATACGGCGGCATGGGAATCACTTTGCAGGATAACGGCGTCTTTATAGCCGGGAATACTTGTTCGGGGAGATTGAAGCATACTACGCACCGGTTCTAGTCCTGGAAGGGCGGCAAAGTCTTGTCTCGTCCCGGTAAAGGGGTCAAATCAATAAACCATCCCGTCGCGAAATGTTTCGAACAATATGAAATCGGACTACGGTATACCGCGGGTTTTATTAAGAAAATTCAGCGACCCGCGGGATACCGTAGTAGTTTGTATTCCCTTTCTCGGATATTGTTCGATGCAAGTGAGGCGTTCTTCGCCGAGCGAAAATATATCGGGGGTTTTTTTAGATGTTTGATAAAAAGAAAATAAAGCATGGCTTCGCCGCGGCGGCCATACTCTCATGCGGACTGTTTTTTTCGTGCAAGAATCCGGACGTGCCGGGCTTACCGAAAAACAATCAAAAAGTGATCATTGGCGACTCCATTTTCGGATTGAGCGGCGTTGAGAAACTGGAACTGGCCAAACTGGCGCTGGAAAATTCACGTGGTTATGCTCAAAGCGGTGATACCATGGCCGGCATTACGGAGCAGTACGGCTGGGCGAAAAACGATGGGCCTATTCGCACCATCGTGATGGACGGGGGCGGAAACAATGTGCTGCTCGGTGGTCAATCCAAATGTACGGCCTTTGATCCCGCGGACATTCAGGAGTCTTGTCTGGAAATTCTGCACACCGCGTGGGACCTGGGAGCGGTTCTGCTGGCACGCATGCACCAGGACGGTGTTCAGGACGTGCTCTGGCAGGGTTACTATCATTTACCCAATGACCTGACGAAACTGAACGTCGCGCTGGATATCGGCGTGGAAGGCATTCGCGACATTTGCGAAGACGCGCCCGTGAACTGTCACTTCGTTGATGTGCGCCCGGCTTTCGCGGGGCGACCCGAACTGGTAAAATCGGACAACATCCATCCCACGGATCCGGGCAGCAAGGTGCTGGCGCAGGAAGTTTGGAAGGTAATGGTTGCGTTCGGTATCGAGCAGAACCAGCCCCGTTAAGGTTAGTGTCCGTCGCTGAATAAAAAAATACCCGGGCGGTTTGCCGCCCGGGAAGGGTATTCATATGAAAAACAAGACGATTCAATTTTCCCTGGTCGCGGCCGCGGCGCTGGGTTTGTCCGTGTTCCTGGCCCTGTTTATCATGAATTCCACGTCCGATCCGGTGGAGGACGCGGCTCGGCGCGTCATGGGCGAAAAATCGCGGGCGGCCCTTTCCATATTCGACGAACCTGGTTTTAATTCGCCGGGGAAGGCCCGAACTACGCGAGACGAAGGTCCCGCCCATCCGGATAATCCCATTAATCCCGCCACCGGGAAACGCTGGTCGGACGCCGCCATGGCCCGATTTGATCTGCTGCGGGACGAGCTGCCGGGTAATCGCATGATTCCGCGCAGACTCACGCGAAAGGAGCGCAAAGAGGCTCTGACAAAGGAAGGTAAACTGGCTCGTAAGTACTATGTTACGACGCGAATCAAAATTCTCATGGGCACCGCGCCGCGACCCGTTATCGACGACTATTTTAATTATCGCCTGCGTTATACGAAAGACAAGGTCCGCTTGCTGGCCTTCGCTATTCGAAACCTGCCCGAGGACGCGGCCCCTTCGCGCCGCGCGAGACTCCAGGCACTCTTGAATGAAAATCGCCTTAAGCTTGAGCGGGCTCTGAATCAAAAACGGACCGCCTATGAAAAGTCGGGTATCAGCGACCAGGCGCGTCTATAGTTCACGCCATCCTCGCCGCCGTAACAAGGTGAAAAGGCTTGCGTTCGGCATGGAAGCCGTCTTTGCTGGCCCATGCCGCGCGCGCTGAACAAGAAGCATGATTTCCAGGGATTGATTCCTCGAGATTGGAACCCGGAAACCCGGGGTGATGTTCGGCGATGGCGCACCCGCGCGGGCGTCATCGTTTATTGCGATTTCATCGCGGAAACTCCGGCTCCCGTCTCGGAGTTATCCGAGGACTATCGCGGGGACGCGCACCTGTCGGCCTTGTCCAATGGCGGGGGACTGGTTGAATGCGAAATGATTCCCGGCCGAGGCGTTTTCGCCATTACGCGCCTTCCGGATCATGGGCGGGAGAGCGGCCTCATCTACACGGGCATGGCGCTGACTCCCTTCGCGGACGGGCATTTGGCCTGGACGGCCATGGCACGCGAAACATCAAATGTGGGGGCCCGCGAAAACCAGGTATATCGGGAACTTCATGGAGACGAGCCTTTCGCGCAAAACCGCGCGGAATGGTTTGTGCCGGCGCAAGGCCTGGAGGATTTTCCCGCGGAGTCCGGCTTCCCCGGTCGCCGTACGGCTCGCTGTCGGTCGGACGACGCGGAACATGACGCGAAGTTTCCGGATCATCCCCTTACTCTGACGCGAAGAACCCTGCGGGGAATTCGCTCGAAAATTCCGCCTGCGCCTTCGCGCGGGAAGACGGTGCCGTTGCGATTGGCTGAACCCGAGCACGGTTTCTTTCTGGAATTGCCGCCCGGATACCAGGCCCTGGACTACGGCGATTTACGGCGAGGTCGAATTTTCCGACGCTGGACTTTTGATCAACGGCTGGACATCATCGGGATTTGCCCCCAGCCGGATTTTCCCGAGAGCGGGCGCAGTATCAAGGGCGCCGGAAAACTGCTCAAATTCAACGGCGACGCGGCCGGCATGAAAGGCGCCCCAAAACCGCGAATCGAAAAAACGATTCTGGAAGGCCGCGAAGGGATCCTGTGCGAGGTCCCGGGCCGCAACGGCGAAAAGGAACTACTGACCCTGGCCATGTACTTACCCTGGGGAGACTCGGCCCTGGAAATCTCGGTCGGCTGGCAGGCGGACGATCGTCGTCGTATGGAGGCACGCCTGCGCGGCGTCCTGCGTTCGTTGAGAAAAATCGTGGATTAGGCGGACCGGCGAAATGATTTACGCCGGCCACTGAACATCGCTTTCGGCGATGGACAGTTCCCCGGCGCGAGCGAATTCGCGTATGCGATTTACCAACGCCAACTGATCTTCTTCCAGGACGTAGGGCGGCTGGGCCCCGGCGATTTCTCTTTCGCGTTTGAATTCCAGCAAACGTTTGGGTGCCATGCGTTCCAGAAAGCGAATTTGAATCGCCCCTGATGCGCCGGAAAGAGCCCCGTTCAAGGCGGTAAGGTCCGTGGCCTGGACCAGGATGTAGTCCACGTCGGCGTCGCTCAAGCGGGGTACGATTGGTTCCAGATGACCCGTTTCGGGTATCAAGACTTCCGCGGCCCGCAGATCCCGCAGGAATTCGTCCGGCTGGAACGCGCTTTCGCGTTCGCGGCGCACTTTTTCGCTTCGCGCGCGAATGCCGCTACGAAGGGCGTCGTAGTAGGCTTCGCCGAAATACGCGGCCAGTTTTTCGAAGAGAATCCCGTGGGAGGCGCCCCGCAGGATGTAGATGAGTCCGTTCAGGCAAAGAACTTTTTCCAGCAAATCGCCGCCCGCGGAATCGCCGGGATCCAGGCGTTGTCTGAGCTCTTTCTCCGCGGACTCGGGTTCGATTTCATCCAGTCCGGCCAAAAACTCCATGCCGCGCCGAAGAAAGGGCGGCACTTTCGGATGGCGGGCCGGTCCCGCCAGGGCGTGCAGTCCCTGGACGCGTACCTGTTCGGCGAAGGAGAGCAGGAGAAAGACGGTGAGTTCGCAACGCGCCCGGGCGTTGTCGTCGCCGGCGATTTTCTTGCCCAGTTCGAGATTATGCATTTGGGTTTTCATCGAGTCATATTAGATGCGAAAGTCCATGCCCCCGTCGTCCGCCAACTCGGAAGTCTCGTCCGCGAGCAGGGACATGCCGTCCGCGTCGTTCGCGTTCGTCGGGGCGGGATCCGCGGCGTCAGCCGGCGCGACCTGGGAACCCAGATAGTCGCTCCATTCATTTGCCAGGACCGACGGCGATTTGCGGTCCTGCATGGCCGCCACGCCTTCCAGAACCAGCACCCGGGTCAAAAGGCCCGCGCCGGAATGGTTCCCGGCCACGATGTAAGTCCCGAGAATATCCAGGACTTCCTCCGGATCCGCGCCATTATTCATCAAGCGCAGGCCCAGCCGGAGCATGAAGGGAAACGCCGGATTCTTGCGTTCGTCCGCGGCCGCGAAAATGCCTTTGGAACGAGAAGTCTCCAGCAGTTCCAGAATGCGCCGCGCGCGACGGCGGCAGGCTTCCAGCTCACGCCCTTCGCACCGCATGCGCGCGATGAGGGCGTCCCGATCAACCTCGGTGAGGATGGCGTGCTTACTCAAAAAATCGCCTCAAGCTCCACGCGCAGCCCGGTCAACAGGCGCGGCCTGGACCCGGCCTTTCAAGGCAAAGCCGCGGCGCGTCCTAAATTTCGTCCCCAACGTCATAGGGCTCGACGATG
>CAZGYS010000111.1:0-13311 GCA_964530305.1 uncultured Leptospiraceae bacterium | reverse complement strand
ATTCTCGGTCCGCCACCGGTTAAATCGCCGTCCATTCCACTCATACGGTTCGCCTCGTCTCGTTCAAGCTCACTACTCTTTGACGTTTTCGCGCGCGTTTCGTTCACCCAGCGCGGCCGTCATGCGCGCGGCGATTCCGAACGATGCTCCAATGAGTCCCAGTTCCACGTCCCGTAGCTCGCCGGTCCGATACGGCAAGTAGTATTGAAAAATTTCCTCGGCCGACGCGAAGAACGCGCAACCTGCCAGGGCAATGAAAATCGCCTCGGCTCCGAAACGCGGATAAACATCCCGGCACATGAGCCAGCCCAGCAGGCCGAAATTAATCAAATGCACGCGCTCTCCCACGGTGGCGAAAATACCGGACGCAATGGACAACCACGCCAGAGCCGCGAAAATAACCCCGCTCAAAAGCAGGGAGCGCAGACCGCTTCGCCGTCTCCACATATAGATCAGCGCGAAGATTGCCGGCAAGGCCAACCCGGCGATTACCAGGAATTTGATCGCGCCGGGCCCCAGGGATTTGTGAAAATGAATAAAATCGTGAATCTGTCTCAGGAAAGACGCTGAGATCACGATGAACCAGCCGGCGGCCCAGGTAATGGGCGCGAAGACCGTTTTTCTTTCGCCGTTGCTCATAACCGATGATTCTCTCTTCGACGCGACGGTCACGCAAGCAAAAATTCAAGTTTCCGATTCGCCGAAACCGCCCCCGCCCGGCGTCTCAATCACGAGCGCATCGCCCACGCTGAGTTCCACTCGCGCCAGTCCGGACAATTCCTCCCGCGTGATCCCCGAAGGCGATTCGCGCAGAACATAATTACGTCCCGGCAATCCCGGAGCCCCCCCGGCCAACCCCGGCGGCGCCACTCGGCGACGGCCCGAGAGAATCGCCGCCGTCATGGGCGCGCGAAAGCGTATCCGCCGCAGCACGCCCCGGCCGCCGTGAAAACGACCTTCGCCGCCGCCTGGTTCCCGACGACGAAACTCCTCCACCAGCACCGGAAAGCGCGTCTCCAGTACCTCCGGATCCGTCAGGCGGGAGTTCGTCATGTGGGTCTGGACCGTATCCGCTCCGTGAAAGTCGGGTCCGGCGCCCGCGCCGCCGCAAATGGTTTCATAGTACTGATGCTCACCGTCGCCGAAGGTAAAATTGTTCATGGTTCCCTGGGAACACGCCAATCGCCCCAGCGCGGCATAAAGAACGTCCGCGATCATCTGGGACGTTTCGACATTGCCGGCCACCACGGCCGCCGGACGCGAAGCGTTCAACAGGCAGTTGTCCGGTAGAATGATCTCCAGCGGCTCCATGCAACCGGAGTTCAGGGGTATATCGTCGTCCACCAGCGTGCGAAACACATAGAGCACCACCGCGCGCGTAATGGAAGCCGGCGCGTTGAAATTGTTTTCGGACATGGGAGACGTGCCCGTGAAATCCAATCGCGCGCGATCACCTTGAATCGATATGCGTACGCGAATCGTCTCGCCGGTATCCATTTCCATGGACGCTTCGCCGTCGCTCAAGCCGGCAAGAGCCCGACGTGTACAATAAGCCGCGTTGTCTCGGACATACCCCATGTAGGCCCGCGTCCGGTTCGCGCCGTGTTCCTCGACCAATCGCCTCAAGAGTTCTTCGCCGCGACGGTTCGCGGCCACCTGGGCCTTTAGGTCCGCCAGGTTACGTTCCGGGTTTCGCGCGGGATGGGGACCCGCCATGAGCAGCGCGCGCATTTCGTCTTCCAGGAAATCGCCGCGGCGAACCAGCCTGCGAACCTCGATAAGCACGCCTTCCTCGTCGATGTGCTTACTGTGGGGAGGCATGGAACCGGGCGTGATGCCGCCGATGTCCGCGTGATGCCCCCGCGAAGCCGTGTAAAACGCGAGCCGCGGTTCCCCTCTTTCATTCAGGAAGATCGGCGTCACGACGGTGACATCCGGTAAATGAGTGCCGCCGTCATAGGGATTATTCAGTACAAAGACGTCTCCCGGTTCCGGCTCCGCGCCGCGACGAACCGCCGCGACGCTCTCGGACATGGAACCCAGGTGCACGGGGATGTGCGGCGCGTTGGCCACCAGTCGCCCCTGCTCATCGAAGAGCGCGCAGGAGAAATCCAGCCGCTCCTTGATATTAACGGATGAACTGGTGTTGCGTAGAACGATCCCCATTTCCTCGGCGATGGAACGAAAGACGCTGTTGAAAATTTCCAATCGCACGGGATCCGCTCGCTCTTCCTCGCTTTCTTCCCGCGCGCCCGCGCGCGGCGATTCACGTTCCAGTTCCAGAACCCCGTCGAAACGAGAGGCGCATCGCCATCCGGAATCCAGGACCACCGTATCCAGATCGGAAACGATCAACGCCGGCCCGGCGATGCCCATGCCGTCCGTCAGATCCTTTCGGCGAAAGGCGGGCACGTCCGTCCAGTTTCCGTCCACATACATGGATACGTGTCGCGCGGGCGCCGCGGCCCCGGACGCGCGGCTTTCGCCGGCAATTGGGGTAGTCACTGCTCCGTCCGCCCGCGGCTGTTCCGCGGCTTGCACCTGAACACTTTCAAGAACGATTTCGCTCTCGTGATGCGCGAAACCGTACAGAGTACGGTGTCTGTTCTCGAATTCGCGGCGAATCGCACCGCGAAAGCCCGCGACCTGTTCACCGCCGGTGGCGCTCGACTCGTCCGGCCAGGGAACTTCGACGGAGGAATCACTCCCCGCGTAGCGGACCATTACCGAGGCGGATAACTCCATTTCCTCCGGACCCAGACCTTCTCCGGCGAGCATGTCCCGTCCCTTGCGTTTGAGTTCCTCGATAACTTCGCGGGCGTTCGCGCCGTCCTCGTTCAGGGTCTGCTCAAGCACGCGGCGAATGCGCGCCCGGCCGATTCCGTACGCCGACAGAACGCCGGCCAGCGGATGCAGGAGAACGCGATGCATGCCGAGGGAATCGGCGATGGCGCAGGCATGCTGTCCGCCGGCGCCGCCGAACGAATTCAGGGTATACAGTTCAACGTCATGGCCGCGTTGCACCGAAATTTTTTTAACGGCCAGCGCCATGTTCTCCACCGCCACGTTCAGAAAACCCCGCGCCGTTTCCTCCACGCTCGTCTTACGGCCCGTCTCTTGCGCCACGCGTTCGGCCATGGCGGCGAAAAGCCGACGTGGAATCTCGGGATCGGGAGGTTTATCGCCATCGGGCCCGAAAACGCGCGGAAAAAAATCCGCCTGGATGCGACCCAGCACCAGGTTGGCGTCGGTCACCGTCAGGGGACCGCCGCGGCGATAGCACGCCGGACCCGGATTGGCCCCGGCCGAGGCCGGCCCGACGCGAAAGCGTCCCGCGTCGAAAGTCAGAATCGAACCGCCGCCGGCCGCGACGGTATGAATGCGCAACATGGGAGTATTCAAGCGCACGCCGGCGATTTCGCTTTCATGCTCATATTCGTATTCCCCCGCGAATTGAAATACGTCGGTGGATGTCCCGCCCATATCGAACCCGATGACGCGCCCATGGCCCGCCTCGCGACCCGCGGCGGCGGCTCCCACGACGCCTCCCGCCGGACCGGACAACAGGCTGTCCTTGCCGCGAAACGAATCGCCGTGCACCAGCCCGCCGTTGGACTGCATGAACAATAGACGCGTGTCTCCGAGTTCCGCGCGCAGGCGATTCACGTAACGGTTCAGCACGGGCGAAAGATAGGCGTCCACGACGGTCGTGTCGCCCCGGCGAATCAGCTTTCTGAGCGGCACCAGTTCATGGGACAGGGAAATATGTTCGAAGCCGACTCGCGCGGCGATTTCTCCCGCTCGGCGTTCGTGTTCGCCTTGCAAATAGGAATGCATGAAGACCACGGCGCACGAGCGAAAGCCCTCCTCTCGGGCGGCCCGCAGTTCGGATTCCAATTGCGTCTCATCCAGGGGCGTAATCGTCCGGCCGGCGGCGTCGATGCGTTCGCGGGCCTCGATGACGCGCCTATAGAGCATGTGTGGAAGTTTGATCTCGCGCGCGAAAATATCGGGGCGATTCTGATAACCGATGCGCAGGCAATCGCCGTGGCCGGCGGTGACGACGAAGACAACCGGTTCGCCCTTTTTCTCCAGCAGGGCATTGGTGCCGACGGTGGTACCCAGACGCACTTCGGCGATGAGTTCGGCGGGGATGGGCGCTGTCGGGGCGACGCCCATGAGATCGCGAATGCCTTGAAGAGCCGCGTCCTCGTATTGCTCCGGATTTTCCGAAAGGAGTTTACGCGTACGCGGTCGGCCCTGAGGATCCAGGGCGACGATATCCGTGAAAGTCCCGCCCCGATCTATGCGAAACTTCCAACCCGCGCCCCCTGAATGCTCGCGCGATTTCATTGGCCGCGAAATTCGGCGCGACGACGAGGCTTGAGTTCGATGAGCTTGGCATTGGCCGTTTCCGACTCTTCGATCAGATAGCGAACCGTTCGCGCGACATCCTCGGGTTCCAGAAGGTATTCACTCTTGAGATGACGCTCCGTGACTTCCTGGCCGCCGAAGGTGGTGCGCACTCCGCCGGGACAGACGGCCGTAACGGCGATGCCGAAACCCTTCAAGTCCTCACGCACGGATTCGGTAAATCCCACCATGGCGAATTTCGAAGCGGCATAGGCGGCTCCCGTTCGAAAACCGTTAAGCCCCGCGACGGACGCGATATTAATTATGGAACCGGACTTGCGCTCGATCATCAGCGGCGCCGTGTATTTGGTAAAAAGAAAAGTGCTGACCATGTTGATTTCCTGCACCTGGTTGAATTCCTCCAGGCTGAACTGGTCCACGCGCTTGAAGATGCCCATGCCCACATTGTTGACCAGCGCGTCGATGCGGCCGAATTTTTCTACCGTCGCGTCCACGGCCGCGCGAACATCCGCCTCGTTGCAAGCGTCTCCCGGAAGAGCCAGGGCGCGCTCCTTACCGACGGTCGTTTCCAATTCCCGCAGCGCGGCTTCGCTTCGCGCGAGTGCTCGGCCGCCAGCAGTTCGACAATCGCCTTACCAATGCCCTTCGACGCGCCCGTAATCAATACAACCTTGCTCATCTTGTCCTACCCCCGGGTCGCCGCTTTCCTATCGCGCCGACCGAAGTCATGCGAGCGCGCCGCCCGCGGGGGGTCCACCAACATATTCCCCGCTTAAGGAACGCCCATGGCGCCGAAATAACTCCAAAAAGTTCTTGAAGCTCGCCCCCGGGCCCGCCAAGCTCCCGTGGATATGTCCAAGACCGAGTTCCAGGTAGACGGCGAGCTAAACGTGCGCGGCAAGGGTTCGCTCTCCAATGCCCACAAGCAAATGGGGCCGGACGTCACGCTGGGCCTCTGCATCTCCAAAGCCGTGGCGTCCTACCAGAGCATCGACAAGGAATACAAGAAGGCCATCGCCAATGACGGCAAGATCGTCGGTACCGAGAGAACGGACATTCTGGAGGAGATCGATCTCTTCCTGGACCTGCTCATCGTCCTGTGGCGTCAGGTGGATGAGGAAAAGCGTCGGGACATCTTGATTCCGCTGGAAAACAAACAATCGGGTTTTCACATGAACATCCGTGAACGCAATCAACTCTGGGAAGCGCAGGGTAAACTGAATCAAATGATGGTGCGACCCGTTCGGAACTTTCGCGATATTTACAACAATCGCCTGGCGCCGGAGATCATCGGGCTGTTAAAAACCTACGGAGAAGCCGCGGCCGACGGAGTCATCGACATCAATGAGATTCAAGATCTCAAGAAGGGCGTACGACAGGTCATATACTTCACAATCTTCCTGCGCTTCCAGATGGAGAAATGCTTGATCAACGCCTGAGGCGGCGAATTTATTCGGGAAGGAAATCATGCCTGGGAAAAAAATAAAAGTTATCAGTCTTTCGCTCATTCTATTTTCGGGAGTCGTTTTGACGCCTCTCGCGGGCCGACCCGGTGAAGATAGAAAGCCCGAGAAAGGCGTTGTCGTCAAACTGGAACAGTGCCTGAATCAGGCGTGCGATCAAACCGACGTTATTTCGCCCCGGGACGGCCTGGAGCTGGAGACGACGCTCTGGGATAAGGAAAAGAAGCAGGGCATAGTCGTCGTGCGGGAACGCTATCGCGCGCCCAATCGAATCGAATTCGGAGATTTGTACTTCGATCACATCGCGTTCAGCCCCACCCGCAAAATGAAAAGCCTGTACGACGTGGACCGCCTGACGCTGTGGCCCAAGAACTCAAAGTACGTTCGCCGCGAAAAAGCCGGGGTCTATACCGTACGCATTCCCCGACGCGAAGGCACGGTCCTGCTCGGCCTCACGGGAATCGACGCGCAAGCGTTTCACGATACGCGCATCGCTTCGGCAAACTTGAAAATCCATCGCGTTCCGGGAGATGCTGAAACCGTCACGGGTGAACTAAAGAGCGGCGCTTCCGCGCGAAGGTTGGAAGAAAAAATTCTCGTCGATAAGTCCGGCAAGACGCCCCGCGCCATCGCCTGGACCCGGGTTCAATTCGCCGGCGGCGAAGGATGGATCAAGGGAGACGACGCCTTGCGACCGCCCCGGGTCACCGCGGTTCGTGAATTCCTGGGAATCTCCATCAGCTTCTTCGGCTTGTTCGCTCGGGAAGCCGGCTTCGTGCGCTGGCGCAATCGCGACTACATGGCGTTTCAAAACGTAAAGAGCGGCGCTTCCTATACCCTGGAATTCGAAGACGGGCTGCACCGGTTCGCTCGGGATAAATCGCCTAAAATCAAGGGTATCAGTTGGAAGGACTACTACACCCCGGTGGAACTCGCCGCTCTCCCGGCAAAGTAAGGTCTCCTTCGCGCTCATGAGTACGCAGACGCGGGAAACACCGCCCGTCATCGCCCTGTTAACCGACTTCGGACGCGAAGACTGGTTCGTCGGCACCATGAAGGGCGTCATTAAGAACATCGAGCCCCGAGCGGAGCTGGTGGATATAACCCATGACGTTCCACGCTTCGACATTCGCGGCGGCGCTTTCGCGCTCTGGAGCGCCTATCGATATTTCCCCCGGGGTACTATTTTTTGTTCGGTCGTGGATCCCGGAGTCGGCGGCGAACGCGCGATTCTCTGCGCCCATGACGGCGACTATTACTTCGTGGCGCCCGACAACGGACTGCTGACGCTCGTAGCCGGGCACGCGGGCGAACGCTGGCGAGTCCATCGCGCCGAAAATAACGACTTTTTCCTGTCCGACATCAGCTCCACTTTCCACGGTCGCGATATCTTCGCGCCCGTATCGGCGTACCTGGCCCGGGGCACGGCTCTCGCCGACTTCGGCCCCGCCGTGCGGGGCCATCATCTTTTCGGCGTACCCGTACCCACGCCCATTCCCGAACATTCCCTGGAGGGCGAAGTCCTCTACATTGATCATTACGGCAATCTCATCACCAATATTCAACGCGATCACGTTTCGCGTCACTACCAGGGATACGAACGTACGCAGGATTGGCGCATGCGAATCGGCAACATTCTAATACCCGGACTCTCCCATAGTTTCGCGGATAAAAAGAAGGGCGAAATTCTCTTTTATCGCGGCTCCTCCGAGTATATCGAAATCGCCATCAACCTGGGCAACGCCGCGGAACTGGTCAACGCCGTGATCGGCACGCAGGTTCGCCTCTTCGTTCATTGAATACCTTGAACAAAAGCCTTTCAAGGTATTCATACAAATATACTGTTTCTTTATGATTTGTGGATGACGCGGTCGTTTATGTACTCGAAATATTTCGGGACGTGAATCGCGATTTACGAAAACTCATGAAGCGATTTCGCATGGGCCCCCTGGAGTTCGGGCGCCCCCGGGTGGGCCTTGTTCTGGGCGCCGGGGCCGCGAAGTGCTGGGCCCACATCGGCGTCATTCGCTGCCTGCGCGAAGCAGGTATACCCATCGACGTGGTAACGGGCGTATCCTCCGGAGCCGCCATGGCCGCGTTCTGCGCCGCGGATTGCATGTATCGAGTGGAGGAATTTACTTCACGCCATGGAACCGTGCGGCAAACGCTCGAGTATTTCGACCTTTCCTTCGACGGCAAGGCGATTCTGGGCGGCAAGGGTTTCATCCGCTGGCTGAGTGAACTCTTGCCCGTGCGTCGCTTTGATCAATTACGTAAGCCCCTGGGCGTCGTCGTCACGAACATCAGCGACATGACCGAACTGCACATTACCGAGGGGGCCCTTTTTCCCGCCCTCCGCGCCTCCATCGCCGTGCCCGGCTTCATGTCCCCGGGTGAATGGGAAGGCAAACAATTGATGGACGGGGCCTTGCTCAATCCCTTGCCCATTGATCTTGCGCGTTCGCTGGGATCCGACCTGGTCATCGCGGTGGACCTTTTCGAGGAAGCGAGCTCGGCGCCCCGCGCGGGCACGGCGGCCGGAATCATCAACCGTTCCATTGAAACCATGTTGAATCGAATCCACGTAAGCAACCTTTCGCGCAACCCGCCGGACGTACTCCTACGGCCCGCCATGGCGGACTTCGGATTCATTCAATACCATCGCACGAGCGAAGCCATCGAAATCGGTTATGAAACCGTACGCGCAAGACTGCCAGAGATTCACGCGTTGTTCAACCGTCCGTTTCTTCGCGGCCGCGGATTGATCCTTAATTCACGTTTCTTTAAAGGCGGGAAACGCTCCGCGGCATGAATACGCTTACGCGCCCTTTAATCACCTTTCGAATATTTTGATTAGTCTTCAGAAGAAAACCGGCGCGAAGCGCGAATGCGCGCGCGAACTGGTTGACGACCAGTCGAAAATAGGACTAAATCAAAGCATGATACGTGCATGCATAATATTTTTAATCGCCGCCTTCGCCGGCCTCTCCTGCTTCAATAATAACGTCACGAAGGAACTTGGACGTAATGTAAACATGCCGGCCGTCGTGCTGTACAAGTATGGTAAGGTTCGGGCCGCCAACCAGGCCGTTAAAGCCGGAACGATCATCAAGGGAGGTTCCCTGGTTAAGGTCGGCAAAAGGTCGGTGTGCGATTTGCAAATTCGCAATTCGCGCGCGCGAATCGTCCTGCTGATGAAGGCGAACTCGGAGCTCCTGCTCAGTGCCCGCGAATACAAGGATCGCACCGATCTTCGCTTTATGCTGCGAAAAGGCCGCGTTTCCATAAACGTGGAGAAACTGCAAGCCACGGAACACGTCTATGTCTTCACGCCGTCCACTTCCATTCGAGTCAAAGGCACGCAACTGGCGGTAGCCGCCGACGAAAAGGGAACTCACATTCAAGTTTTCAGCGGAGCCGCCGAAGTTCGCCCCCGTCTTCCCGTCCTGGGTCGCTTGCCCGCCGAGGTACGCGAACGTAGTCCGTTCATTCTGGCGCTAAATCGCACGCTGGCCGGCACCGCCGACATCGTGGACGCGGGGCGACAGAAATCGCCGAATAATGAAGCCCTCAAGGCGAAACTCATGAAGATTCCCGAGTATCGCGCCATGATCGAATCGCACCAGATCAAAGCCCTCCTGGGCAAGGAGCTGGCCGAAGGCGAATCGACCGCGGCCGCCTTGAAAATTCTCAACGGCAACACGACGCGAACCCACAAAATCGCCGAGGGAATTCGAACCTACGAGCCCGGATACAACGTGGACTACCCGACGACGAAAATCAACGCACCGGACATAAAACAAGCGAAAGAAGAATTCCTGGACCTGCGCGGCTTGAGCGCGGGTGAACTGGCGAAATCCGACGCGGAGCTGGACAAAAAACTGAAAACCTACAACAAGGCCAGACGCGAAAAGCTGATCGTTCGCATGGAGGAACTTTCAGGTCGAGCGGCTCAGACCGTGGTTCTCAACAGCGGCCGTAAAATTCGCGGCATCATCGACACCACCGACGGAGACTACAAAGTTTACGCTCCGGAAGGCAACTATCGCTTCTCGCGAGATCAGGTTAAGTCATTGGAATTTTAATCGCCGCGAAATAGCGATCACTATACAAATAGAGGCGGGCGAGAAATATTGTTTTGCAAAATATTCGGCGGTTGATTCAATTGGTTCATGGATCTAACCGTCGCGCCCGCCGTTGAAGAACTTCGCCTTCGTATCCGCGAATTCGTGGAAACCAGGGTGATGCCCGCCGAAAAACTGTACGACTATGAAGACGGGCGCATGCCCGAAAGCGTATGCGACGATTTGCGCGCCCAGGTCAAGGAAGCCGGTCTGTGGGCTCCCCACCTCCCCAAAGAAGAGGGCGGCCTGGGTCTCGACCTGATCGGTCAGTGCGTGATCTTCATGGAACTGGGACGGTCGCCCATCGCGCCGTTTATGTTCAACGCCGACGCGCCGGACGAAGGCAACATGCATTTACTCTCGGTGGCCGCCACTCCCGATCAAAAAGAGAGATTCCTTAAACCGCTCATCGCCGGGGAGATACGTTCGGCTTTCGCCATGACGGAACCCGAGGGAGGCGCCGGATCGGATCCCCAGTTGCTTCAAACAAACGCCGATAAGGACGGAGATGACTTTATTTTGAACGGACGCAAGTGGTTCGCTACGGGAGCCAATGGCGCGGGATTTCTCATCGTCATGGCGCGCGTAAACAACAGCTTTCGCAAGACCACGTTGTTTCTGGTTCCCGCGGATTCGCCCGGTTATACCATGGTTCGCGAAGTCGGCGTCATGGGTTCCCACGGACCCGGCGGCCATTGCGAACTCACTTTCGAAAACGTAAAGGTTCCCGCGGCGAATGTACTGGGGCGCGTGGCGGAGGGCTTTCGTCTCAGTCAGGTGCGCCTGGGGCCGGCGCGCCTCACCCACTGCATGCGCTGGCTGGGCATGGCACGACGAGCCATGGAAATCGCCCGGGAATACGCGCGCGAAAGACAAGTTTTCGGTTCAAAGCTGGCGGAGCACCAGGGAATCCAATGGATGATGGCCGACAGGGCGGTGGAAATCGAAGCGGGCACCATGCTGACCCTCAAGGCCGCCATGAAACTTCGCGACGGCGAGGACATTCGTCACGCCATATCCATGGCCAAGCTTCACGTGAGCGAAACCCTGTGCCGCACGCTGGATGACGCCATTCAAATTTGCGGCGCGAAAGGTTACAGTCGAGATCTTCCGTTGGAACTTTTCTACCGCGACGCGCGGGCCGCCCGGCTGGCCGACGGACCCTCCGAGGTTCACCGCATGGTCCTGGGGCGAAACCTCATGAGCGGCAAGGAAGCCTTCTGACAGCCGACTCCATGAGCTTCGCGTCCGTTTCACGGGACGACTAAATTTATCGACAAATGAACGGGTACCCATTTCGCTCGTAGTGTAGCATGGAAAGCCCGTATAAAATCGAGATTTTGAGTCTGGCCGAAACCGATCTGCTGTTATCCTCAAGCAGAGGCGCGTCGGTTCGCAATGTAATCTCAATCGGAGACCCCGGTTCTCCGGAGCCCCGGGAACTTCATGCTCACGACCGCAATGTGTTGCGCATCGAATGCAAGGACGTCTTTCCGGAAGACAAGGAAGTAGAAGAAGGGGCGATTCCGCGCAAACACCACGTAGAGCGCATCATGGAGTTCGGAAGCAACCTGCGCGAAGGCGGGCACGCCATTCTCATCCATTGCCATGCCGGCGTTTCTCGCTCCACGGCGGCGGCCCTGATTTTATTGTATCGCGGCATGCAAGCGCCTGATGAAGAGACGGCCGTCCGGGAATTGCTTCGCCTGCGTCCCCAGGCTTTGCCCAACAAGTTCTTGATCCAGCACGCGGACTCCATCATGAACTCGAATCTATTGCGTGCTTGCGAACCCGTCTATCGCACGCGCGCCGCGCGCATCATGAATTCGTTTCGTCGTCAAGCACGAGAAGCGAATCGTGCCTGAAAAAAGGATTGCGGGATACGGATTAAAAGAGGTATTGTTAAATTCCTTATGGAACTATCACTGGATGAACTAAAAGGTAAGCTGGAGTCCTATCTGGGCAATCGCCTGGGCGGTACCGCTCGTATCGACCGCATGTTTTCTCTCTCCGGTGGAGCCTGCCAGGATAATTACCTGGTGGATCTGGAAATGCAGGGCGGTAATGAACCCGGCAATTACGAACTGGTGATGCGCACCGACAAGGGCGGCGCCTTGCTGTCGAGTCTGAATCGCGTGGACGAATTCGCCGTCGTTAAGATGGCCCATGACTCGGGCGTCTTTACGCCGCAACCCTACTGGTTGGAAGCGGACGCGAACGTAATCGGCAACCCCTTCTATTTCATGCAGAGAATTCAGGGCAAGGCCACGGGTCGTTACGTCGTTCGAGATAAATCCCTGAATGATTATCGCAAGAAACTCGCGCCCGAATTGGCCGCCAGCCTGGCGCGCATTCACGCGGTGACGCCCGAAAATTGCACGGACCAGGCTCTTCGAGATCGCCTCTTTAGTTCCGCGCGCGTCGGGGACGCAACGGCGGAGTCCCGCGTGGCCGTCTTTCGCGAATGGCTGGCGGAACTTCCGGATGCCCACCCGGCCATTGAACTGGCATTAAACTGGTTGGAAAAAAACGCGCCTGAAACGGATCAACTTGTACTGGTCCACGGGGATTTTCGCACGGGCAATTTCATGGTTTCGCCCGAGGGTTTGCACGGCATCGTGGACTGGGAGTTCGCGCACTGGGGTGACAGACACGAGGACATCAGCTGGTTGTGCATGCGCGATTGGCGCTTCGGCAAAAACAATCGCCCCGTGGGCGGTTTCGCCTTGCGCAAGGATTTTTACGAGGCATATGAAAAAGAGTCCGGCGCGAAAGTAGACGAACAGAAAGTTCTCTACTGGGAAGTCATCGGCAATGTCGGCTGGGCCCTGGGCGCGGCGCAGCAGGGGGAGCGGCATATCTCCGGCGCGGACCGCGGAATTGAATTCGCGTCCATCGGACGACGCGTATGTGAAATGGAATACGAAATGATGAGGTTGATCGAAAGTGCAGGATAGACCGGAAGCACCCGACTTGCTGGACGCGGTAGCCGACCTTCTGATGAAGGAAGTCATGCCCCTGGTAAAAGACAATGACGCCGTGGCCTACAAGACCCTGGTGAGCTGGAACATGCTCGGCGTGGTGGCTCGCGAACTTCGCAATGGAGAAGCGGCCGACAACCGAGAGCTGGAAAACGTAGTCAAGCTCCTGGGAGAAACCAATCCCGGGGAACTCGCCACCGCGGGAGAAAAGCGGGAAGCCCTGAGCAAATTGAACCATAAGCTGGCCGACAAAATTCGCTCCGACAAAACCAGCGACCCCGATAGCGAAGCCTGGAAGCATGTTAAGGAAATGCTCAAGGACAAACTGAACATCGCCAATCCCCGCTTTACGCAGGACTGATCACCATG
>CAZGYS010000110.1:3154-13462 GCA_964530305.1 uncultured Leptospiraceae bacterium | reverse complement strand
GCGCAAGAACGAGGGGGCCCCGGCCTTTATTTCGCGGCTCTACGAAGCCGAGTATTTCATGGAAAGCGAGGACAATGCATTTTTAGATCTTTCCCTGCACGGCATGTTGAAGTGGAACCAGGTCTTAACCGAACATCCCGAAACCTGGTATTTCAGTTACCCCGCCAATCGCAGTCGGCGCTTGTGGCTGACCGAAAGGCACGTTCCGTATCTTGATACCAAGCCCCATCTGCAGTACTACGGTTGGAAAATCGGCGGACATTCCTTCGGCGATCCCTTCCCGGAGCCCATTCGCGATTACAAGGAGTCGGACTGGCGCGCGAACGACGGGGCGCTGCCCACCTGGGCTCAGGAGTTTCCCCGTATTCCATCGCCTCATCCCCACAAACACCTGCCCGCTCAAACCCGCGATTTCGAGCGGGGCCTGTGGAACGTCATGGAGCATGATTTGTCGGGCGTGGATCATTTCAACATAACGGAAGCTCACGGCAAGTCGCCTAAAAAGAAGCTCCGCCTGCGGCGATTCTACGAAACGCTCTTCGAGCGGGTGTACAGTCTCTAAGTAACGTTTTTCGCCCGCCGCGATTGGGGCGCCCTTTTCGGAAATCATGGTTGCCGTCCGACATGGGATGCCTATCTTTTGTACATGTCCGAAGAAACCGAAGTAGTCGCGGAGAAACATCCTCTATATGACGCCGTCTGGAATGAACTCACGACGGTGATTGATCCCGAAATCGGCCTGGCGCTCACCGAGCTGGGGCTGGTCTATGAGCTGACGATCAATGAGGAAAACGTTGCCTCCGTCAAAATGACCCTGACTTCAATGGCCTGCCCGGCGGGGCCGGAATTGCAGGCCGGCATCCATGCCGCCGCAAGCCGGGTGCACGGAATTCAAGACGCGGAAGTGGAAGTGGTCTGGAGTCCGCCCTGGGACCCCCGGGAAATGGCCTCCGAGGAAGCCCAGATGCACCTGGGGATTTTCTAATCGCGTTTCGTTTCCACGCCCCGCGAATTTTATCCTATTACGTTTACCGTTTATGTCATCGAACCTTTATTATCGCCGCGGGCGACTTCGTCGCTTCGTTGTTCTTACCGGCCTGGTTGTCGGGGCCCTGCTCTTCGCCGCGTGTAAGAGCGCCCAGAAGCCCAAAGGTATCTTCTGGCGTCCGGCCGGTACCACGGTGGAAGTCTACAAGAAGAAGCCCGAGACCCTGGGCATGACCATCTATCCCTCCACGAGCAAGGAGCATCGCGGGGCCGTTCTGTTCATTCACGGCGGTGGTTGGAGCGTGGGCGGATCGGACGTGCCCCTTTATTTCGACTGGGAGCCGGAGCTGCGTCGCGCGGGATTGCGGGCGTTTTCCATCGAGCATCGCCTGGCGCCGAAGTATCGCGGGCATGAACTCATCGCGGACTGCATGGATGCACTGGCCTACATCAAAAAGCACGCAAGGCGATTCAACATCCCCGAGGACCGCATCGCCATCGTGGGGTTTTCATCCGGCGGGCATCTGGCGGTCATGACGGCGCTGTTGAGTTCGGGACAATCCAATTTGGCGCGGGCAATCATCGCCAAAACTTCCGGTGACATCCCCCCCGTGCGGGCCGTGGCGGCGTTCTATTCGCCCCTGGACCCGGCGTCCTTGTTTCGCAGCGGCAATGTTAAAATCCGTAGCGTCATTGAGCGTTATCTGCCCAGACGTACGACCGGCGCCGACGAGGACGGAATCGCCGCGGCGCTGAAGCGCGAAATCGAATTGCAAAGGACTTTGATTGCCATTTCGCCGGTGCGCTATCTGCACCGAAAATCGCCCCCCACGATTCTCGTCCACGGCATGGCGGATGAACTGGTGCCCATTTCCCAGAGCGAAAAGTACTGGAAGCACGCGAAGGCCCTGGGCCTAACTTCCCGTGTAACGCTCGTGAGCGTGCCCCGGGCCGCCCATAACTTTAACCTGAGTCGCAATGGCTGGGCCCGTGCCGCGGAACGCAAGGCCATTCGCTTTATCTCCGACTACCTGGAAAAGTAGCCTTAACTCTAATCGCCGTATTGAATGCGTAGCAGGGACAGATCGTCCGTGATCTCGCCGGTTTCGCGTATTCTACGGGCAATCTCCTCCAGGCTCGGCGTGCCTTCCCCCAGCACCGAGAGGAATTGATTCTCGTCGGCGTTGTAGACATTGTCGCCGCCTTCGCCCCGACCGGTGATTAAGTCATCGCGTCCATCCGAACCAATGATGACCGTATCGCCTTTCTCCAGACGCAGGCGATTGAATACGAACTCGGGCTCGGTATCCGAGGTGCCCAGCTTACGCATGCCCGCGGTATCCTCCGGGAATTTCGCCTTACCTTCGCGTATGAGCACCGGCTCGGGGTGCTCGGTGTTCACGTAGATCAGCTCTCCCGTGGCTTCACGCACCAGGCCCAGGACCACCGAGACGAGCATGCTGCCGTTGAAGGATAGAAACGTTTTGTGCAGTTCCCGCCAGCAGGTTTCCAGCCAGGCTTCAGGGGAAAGGTCGCCCGTTTCGTGGGTCCTATCCACGATGGTCTGGAAGGCCACCCCCAGCACGATGGCTCCGCCCGCGCCCTGGAGCGATTTGCCCATGGCGTCTCCGTTGAGAAAGACGGCCCAGCTTTCGCCGTTCAGGTGAATCTCTCGGGCCAGGCACAAGTCGCCGCCGATTTCCGCCCGGCGATTCTTAAATTCAAATTTCTTTTTCTGACTTACGAGCATGTCGATGTGAATCATCTCCATGCGCAGGTCTTGTCCGCGCAGGGGCTGCATCAACAGCGACGTGAGGTAGTAGTCGCCGTCTTGTTGTTCCTTCAAGGCCCGGGTCTGATCCAGACTCTCCTGCAACTCGGCCGTGCGCAGACGCACCTTGTCTTCCAGGTTCTCGGCGTGATCCCGCAGGCGATCGCGTGCCTTCTCCAGATCGGCCGAATGAATCTTCAGACTCTGGTGAATATCGCGCACGCGCGCGGCCACGATGAAACCCAGTACCAGAAAATAAAGGAAGAGCCCCCAGGGTAAAAACTGGCGAGGCCAGGGGACGTGGCCCAGTACGCCCAGTAGATCGTAAGTGGCCGTGGTCGTGAACAAGATGGTGCCCGCGGCCGCCATGCGTGCTTCGCGATTTCCCTGCCAGGCGGCCCGCGCCAGAAACACGAGCGAGATAATCGCCGCGGCGAGGGTCACGCGAAAGAAGTCGAACAGCGTGGCATAGAAGGGCACGAAGGTAAAGTGCAACAAAATAAACAAGAGGCCGATGAACAGGAGGATGCGCCAGGTCCAGCGCACGGTACGCGAACCGGGAATGATGTGCTCGAAAAAGTAACCGAGAATGGCCGGCAAGAGATACAGGGTGATGTACTCCGTGTAGAACCAGAACAGAGGCGCGTCCAACAGCAAGTGCTGCATGCGCAGGGTGCGATTTGAAATTACATACAGGCCCATGTCCAGCGCGAACAAGGCGAAAGCCAGGTTGATGGTTCGGCCGGGAGAGCGCGCGTAGACGAAGAGCACCAGCAGTCCCGTAAACAGAAACAGGCAACCGAGAATGAAGCGATCGATATCGCCCCTGATAATCCCGCGCCAAATATTCGCGCGAGCACCCACGACGGGTTCACCGGCCACGCCGATGCGCTGGTAATCGGAATAGACGCGAAAGTACAGCAGGCTTCCCGGATACGTTTCGCCCAGGGGAATCATGTGGGCCGGCCAGCCCGCGAATCCGGCCTTGCCTTTTTCCGGCTCTCCGAACTCATACAGCAACGTGCCGTCTTCCAGGAATACCTGAAAGCTCTGATTCACCAGGGGAATGTGCAGCACGGCGTCGGGATACTTTCGGTCCGGTAAACGTACGCGAAACCAGGCCTGGTTCAAGGCGTCCGTCTTCAAACTATTACGTCCGGCGGGCAAATCGCGCCAGGCGCCTTCCCCGAGTCCGGCCAGAAATTTCGCGCGTGCGGTTCGGTCTCCCTTTAACGCGGGATCACTCCAATGGGTGAGTAAATATTGCCAGCCGCCCTTGAGGATGGTTTGGGTCCGTGCGTCCGCTTTCCCGGACGGCTTCTGGGCGTGGAGGGAGGGGGCGAACACGGCCCCGCATAAAATCAACAGTACCGTTGCTTTCTTCAATATGCCCGAGCCCATCCATGATTAACATGCGATGCGACGAAAGCGGCGCAACCGGTTTTTCAAAATTGCGGGTTTGATTTTCGTGAGTTATCAGGCGTTGATTTTATCTTCTCGAGACGGCTTTAGATTGTCCCAGACAATGCTCAAGGTGTCCAGGGCCTCGGTCAGCGAATGCACGGTAACTTCGCCGTTTTCATCCCGCGACAACAAGCTATGACCCCCGGCCTCGCCGATGGTCTTCAGGCGCGAAAGGGGCACCGTCGAATCAAAGTCGATACGTTCGCCGAAAGTCGTTTCCGTCCAATCCTCCGCCATGCGATTCAGCTCTTCGGTTTTTACCGCGCCTCCCTTCGTGAGCAGGAGGTAGTACACTAGAATCAATTCCTTGCACTCTTCTTCCTCGGCCGCGTCGATGAGTTCATGAAAAACGCCCGCGTTGGTGGACAGGTTTCGAAAGAAAAGCGTGTCCGAGATTTTCTTCTGAAAGTTCAAGCGCTTACGGCGATAGCTGTTGTACTGTCGCACGGCCACGCCGCCCAGGGCCACGCTGGCCGAAAGCAGCGCCAGGAAAACGGGCATGACGTCTCGAATTTGCTCCTGACTCACGTCCATGTTTCGGACGGCTTCGGCTCCAAGAAAATACTGAAGCACCGCGGCGGTCACGATGGAGAGCTGGGGTAGAATCTTGTAGACCACCGAGCCGATGGCCGCCAGCGCCGGCGCCACGAACAAGAACAGATCCTTGCGGTTCATGCCGATCTTCAAGTTCGGAAACAGGAGTTCCAGGTCGAAGCGGGGCACATTCTTATAGAGATAGGCGTTGATGCGGCCGGGCAGAAAATTCAGGTCGTCCGGATCGCGACCTTGATCCCGAAAGTAGTTTTCGTTCTTAAAAAGAATCAGCAGGACGACGCGTCGGAGCATTCCGAACTTTCGACGTCGCTTCCAAAAAAAGAAGCGACGCTCCTCCAGCTCGGTTTCGCCTTCCCCCCGGTGATAAAAGAGGACCCGCTCGAAATCGTCGAACTCCACGCTCGTGCGCAGGTCCACCAGGCTTTCTTCCCGCAGGGCCGTACGGAGTTCTCCCGCGGAAATGGGTTCGTAGTTGGCGCGTTCGAGAATTTCCTCTACGGCCTGAAACAAGCGGGTGCTGTCTTTCTCATCTCCCGAGCCGTCCCGGTCCGGATTGAAGGGGCGATAGTCCCGCTTCAGGCCTTCCAATTTACGATGAAAGTCATAGTGATAGTAGGCGGCCAGCGCGGAGGCAAAACGGGAAAAATCGGCCGCGTCCGCGCCGGTGAGCTTGCCCTCCCGCAGACATAATTCCACGAGTTCGGCTCGACCCGCCGGTATGAATTCCTCTTTCCGGGACATGCCTCAACGGGCGGGTTGTCCGCGAAACCGTCAAGCATTCCCGTCCGAAAAAAATGTGTCGAATTTTCCGTTCCGCGTCGAATATAATAACAGTTTCCTTATGAAGGTCTACTTGTCCAGGTACGCTTCCGCGCTTCTATTCACGGCCCTCGCGGCGGCCGCGGTTCCGTACGCGGGCCCGGCGGCTCAAACGGCTGCTCCCCCGAAGAAGGGCGAGATCACTCCCGCGCAAATTGAAACGGTCAAGGAACTGGAGAATCAGATCTTCGATACGCGTCGGACAATTGAATCTTATTACAAGGCCCTGGTGGCTCGGAACTTCCTTGATAAGGAAGGGCGATTCAACGTCCCTTTGAACGCCCAGCTGCGCCGTTACTACGGTCGGCGAACCCGCAATGTATTTAATGAAGTGGCGCGTACGCGATGGAAGGACGGCCGTCTGGCGGAACTTGTTCTCGTGCAACGGGTAGCGCGCTACGGCTATGACCGCGTCATCATCAAGAAATGGTACGGGGAACTGGTCGGCCGCGAAGAAAAGAAGACCGGTGCCGATGGGAAGGAAGAGGTAAACTTCATCTTCGAGGGCATCGGCATGAACCTGGTGGTGGGGCGCAAGACGCGCTCCCTCTTCTGGGAATACGTCAACTTTCGCTTCTTCACGGGCAAGGACGCGCGCAAGGTTGAGCGTAACATCGAACCTCCTAAGGATGCCGGCGGGCCGAAGATGCGCATCCACCCCGTGCAAAAAGTGAATCAGCGCATCGCCATGCTGCGCGAATACCGACGTTTTCTGATCTTGCTGCAGCGTCGCGTCGACTGGCTCGTTCGTTCCGTGAAGGATCGGGACTCCAGCGATCTGGACGTCATCCTGAAAGATCGCTAATCGCCTCTATTCTACGTGAAACAGGCGTACGACTTCCGTCAGCTTTTTCATTTCTTCGTTCAGCTCCGCCAGGGAGCGGGCGATTTCCTCGGCGCCTTCCGAATTACGCATGGTCACCGAATTGATCTGTTCCAATGAGCGGGTCATCTCCTGGGAAGCGCGAGCCTGCTCCGTGCCGGCGGTGGTTACCGTTTCCACGGCCCGGTTCAAGCCCTGAATGGAATTGGTGATCTCGCCGCTGACCTTGAGCTGGGCGCTGGTGGCGTCCTGCACTCGCCGTCCCATGTCTCCCGTGGCTTCCGCCGCCTGTTTCATGTTGCCGATGAGTTCGTCCACACGACGCACTTTTTCGGAGCCGTCGGCGATGCTGGCGCGCGCTGTCGCCACCAGTTGCTCGATTTCCTTCGTGGCGCCCGTGCTCTGATCCGCCAGTCTTGAAATTTCCTCGGCCACGACGGCGAAACCCCGGCCCGCGTCTCCGGCTCGGGCCGCCTCGATGGAAGCGTTCAGGGAGAGCAGGTTGGTGCGATCCGATATCTCGTTTATGACCTGGAGAATTTTCATGATGTCCCCGGAACTTTTTTCGATCAGGCGAATGCCCTCGATGGATTCCCGGGAGGCGTTCTCCGCTTCCCGGGCGTGTTCCAGGGATTCCACCGAGCGTCCAAGAACCGTCTCCGCGCGCGAAGCCACTTCACGGATGGATTCGCCCAGGTTTTCCAGGGTGGCGGTCATGGTTTGAATTTTCGCGCCTTCCTCGCGTACGCGATTGGACACGCCGTCCATGGTGGCCGCCATCTCCTCCATGCCGGCGGAAGCTTCCTCCACGGAAGCGGTTTGATCCTGAGCGCCTTCGCGCAGACTTTCGGCGGTATCGGCGATGCGCGTTCCCGAGGCCGCGGTGGCGTCGGCCACGGAGCGTATATTCAATACGATTCCGGTCAACTGCTCCTGCAGGCGATTGATGTTCATGGCCAGCACGCCCACTTCATCCAGGCTGACTACATTGCCCCGGGCCATGAGGTCGATGCGTCCGCTTTCGCGGCCCACTTCCCCGATCATGGCATTGAGCGCGTTGACCGAACGCAGACTCGCCGCGGCGAAAGTATAAGAAAGAACAGCGGCTGTTCCCAGCGCGGCGATGGCGAAGATTCCCAGCCAGATCCAGTAGAGCCGTAAATCGCCCAGATGGGATTCGATGGGGGCGATACTGCCGATCACCAGTTTTGAATTTTTGCGGGGCGTCCAGGCGAAGACCCGTTCGGTCACGTGGTCGTAGTAGGCCCCGGTTTCGGCGGACATTTTCGATCGTACCATTTGGTTGAAGCGAGGAGACTCCTCCGGGTAGACCGCGAACCCCTTTTCGCTGATAATGACCCGTCCCTGGTGGTCGGCGAAGAAGAAGGTCACGCGGGGATCGCTGCCTCGCAGGCGATCGATGATTTCGGCGGGAGTAGCGTCGGTCGGCAGCAGCGAATTGATGTACTTGTGGCGCTGCAATTCAGTGCCTTTTATTTCCGTGACGATCTCGCGTACGCCGGTGTAGTAACCCATGCCGCCCAGCCAGCAACCGAACCCCAGCGCGAACGTAATCAGCATCCAGGCCATTTTCGTTCCCACTCCCATGCGAATCGCCTTAATTTCCAGGCCGCGCTCGTGAGCGGCATGGACGAAGCGCGTTACGGCCGGGCCCGTAATCAGGCTGAAAACGCCGAAGACCGTCCAGGGCGTGGCCAGGAGTCCGGCCGAGCCTCCGACGAAAGTGGAGAGAGAACCCTGCATGCCCATGCCGTCCAATCGCCATATGGCGAAAATCATAAGCGTAAGCACAATCCACAGTCCAATGTACAGCAGCATTCCGTGCAAGGGCAGATTCAAGCAGCGCTCGGCGCTTCGGCGAAGCTCGTCATCGCCCACGCTGTCCTGGTCGACGCGGGCGAGCGTCGCGTCCAGGGAGCGGACCCGAACGAATAAAAAGACCAGCGCGATTGTCAGGCCGATGATCCATAGTCCCACCGCGGGAGCAACCATGCGGAAGTGCTCCCAGGCCGGCGCGACGGACATGTAGAACACGGTCGTGATCCAGATGAAATTCCAGATGGGCCACAGGGCGGAATAGGATAGTAGAATTCTGAAGGTCATGGGACGCATGGTTTGCTTTCCGAGGGAGAATTAACTCCAAAATATGAATTCAAGCGAAGAATGTAAATTCCTCTTTTGAGTCCCGGACCGGTGGGGGAAAGTTCTTGCCCCGCGGACCGGCGGTCCCACGCTGAACCGAATTAAGATCTACTCGGGAGTCGTGGAATGAAGCGAAAGATTTTTACGGAAGAGCATGAGATGTTTCGTGAGACTATCCGGGACTACATTAAGAGTGAGCTTGTGCCGCGCTATGACGAATGGGAAAAGGCGGGTCAGGTTCCCCGGGAAGTTTGGAAACGCGCGGGAGAACTGGGCTGGTTGTGCCCCACGGCGGAGGAACGCTACGGCGGCATGGGCGCCGACTTTCTCTACAATGTCGTTCTGACGGAAGAGTTATACTACCACGGTGTTTCCGGCGTCTTCTTTCCGCTCCACAATGATATCGTATTTCCCTATCTGGAAAAGCTGGCCAACGAAGAACAAAAGGAACGCTGGATTCCCGGATGCGTAAACGGCGATTCCATCCTGGCGCTGTGCATGACCGAACCCGACGTGGGCTCGGACATTAAGAATCTTAAGACCAGGGCGGAACCGACCGGCACCCACTATCGCGTAAACGGATCCAAGACCTTCATCAGCAATGGTCAACTGGCCAATCTGATGATCACCGCCGTTCGCACGGATCCCCGCGCCGAGCCTGCCCATCGCGGTATCAGTTTGATCATGGTGGAGGATACCCATAAGGGTTTCGCGCGTGGACGCAACCTGGAGAAGATCGGCTTTCACGCGCAGGATACGTCCGAACTTTTCTTTGAGGACTGCGAAGTGCCCGCGGAAAATCTCCTGGGAGAAGAAGGTAAGGGTTTCGCCTACATGATGAGCAGTCTGCAGCAGGAGCGACTGGCCCTGGCCGTGGGAGCCCTGGCCGCCGCGGCAGGCACGCTGGACATCACCCTGAAGTACGTGAAGGAGCGCGAAGCCTTCGGGCAAAACCTGGGTAAGTTTCAAAACGTCCGCTTCGAACTGGCGGACATCGCCACGAAGATTCAGCTCGGGCAATCCTTCATCGACGATCTCGTGCCCCGCCACATGGCCGGAGAAAGCCTGGTGCGCGAAGTGAGCATGGCCAAGTACTGGCTGACGGATCTGCAATTCGAAGCGGCGGATCGTTGCCTGCAGCTCTTCGGCGGTTACGGTTACATGAAGGAGTATCCGGTATCGCGCTACTTCGTGGATGCCCGGGTTCAGCGCATCTACGGGGGAGCCAATGAGATTATGAAGGAACTGGTGGCCCGGGAGCTGGGTTTGTAGCGGCCAGTCGCCTCGGGCCGGGCGGACGGCCCCGGTTCGGATATTTTTTTGAGCAAAATATTTTATAGTGTAAAAAATTTTGCGAGACAAATGGATGTCAATCGTCTATACTGATGAGGGAGGGCCCATGGAATCCATAACCATCATCAGTTTTTATTTCTTCCTGAACGGCAAGGCCATGGCCATGAACCGGGCGGAATACCGCTATTTTGCCCGTTCTGAGAAGATTCCCTTCTATGTGTCCTGCGTGGAGCTGCTCAAGGCTCCGCGCTTCCGCAAAGAGGTTCGAAGAGACCTCAAACGCAACGAGTCGGTGCGCGTCGCTTGTCGGCGGGGCGGTTCCCTGCGGAAACCCGGCCGCGTCATCGCGAACATCATGATTCGTCGTTAAGGAGAGTCGTCATGAGTGAGATAATTAAAACCCTGGAAAGTGAAATCGAAATTTTAATCGGCG
>CAZGYS010000110.1:0-3144 GCA_964530305.1 uncultured Leptospiraceae bacterium | reverse complement strand
CCTGGGCGTAGCCGTAACAGAGTGTTTCGTGGAGATCTTCAAGCAGAAGCTGAACTGGAATCGCTTCAAGGAAATCCTGGCCAGTTTCAGTCCGGCCATTCCCGCGGGCATCGTGGAGGCCCTGACGAGCGCGGCGATTCTATCGTTCTACCTTTTCGTATACGCCTTCATCCCCTGGAAGTGGGAGCCCTCCTGGTGGTCCCTGCTGGGCGCGCTGGTCGTGGGTGATTTCATTCATTACTGGACCCATCGCTTGGAGCACCGCGTGCGATTCTTCTGGGCTCATCATTCCACCCATCACAGTTCGCCCATCTATAATTATTCCACGGCCTTTCGCGTCTCGTTCATGCGCACGCCCTTCGACGTCGTCTATTATCTGGTTCCGGTGCTGATGGGTTTTCACCCCGTGCTGGTTTTGCTTTCGCTGGGGATCGTGGCCTACTACCAGGTCTGGCTGCACAATGAAATCATCGGGCGATTGGGCTGGTTGGAGTATGTTCTCATGACGCCTTCGCATCATCGCGTTCATCACGGCACGCAGGATAAATACCTGGATAAAAACTACGGCGCCATAACCGTGCTCTGGGATAAACTCTTCGGCACGTTTCAAAAAGAAGAGGAGCGTCCGGTATACGGCTTGACGAAACAATTGAACAGCGTCAATCCTCTCCGGGTGCATTTTCAAGAATACATCCATCTGTTTCGTGATCTTCGCGGCGCGAAGAGCGCGGGGGAAGTCGCGGGTTACTTTCTGAAACCGCCGGGTTGGCGTCCCCATGAAAACGGCACGGCCTCTTCGCCTTCCATTTCGAATTCGTCGGCGCGGGACGGCAAATTCGCGGAGCAGGGCGGATGAGTCGAGAGCCGGGCCTGCGTCAACTCAAGAAGGAGCGCACCACCAGGGCCATTATGGATACGGCCCTGGAGCTGATTCGCAAGCAAGGCTACGAGCAAACCACGGTGGAGGAAATCGTGCGGCGGGTGGAAGTCAGCCAGCCGACTTTCTATAACTATTTTTCCTCCCTGGACGACGTGCTCCGTCGCCTGGCGGGTGAAATTCTGGAAAAGTGGGCCCGGGAAGGAGAGGGCGAAGGCGATATCCCGCGTCTTGCAAGCACGCGGGACGTCCTGCGCGCCGTGGCGCGCGAAATGGCCGATGAAATTTCCGGGGAGCGTAATTTATGGAAGGCGATTTTTCTGGCCGATGCCTTCAACCCGGCCCGTGCTCCCGAACAAAGCGAATCGCGCGAGCGTGCTTCCGTCTTTCAACAGCGTGTCCTCAAGCGGGGCCGCGAACGAGGAGACATCGGTAAAAAGTTTCCCCTGGAGTTCCTGGGCAACATGCTGGACAATATCCAGTTCGGCATCTGCGCGGACTGGTGTCTATCGGATGCCGAAGACTCCTTGCGCAAGCGTCTGGACAAGGGCCTGGATTTCTTTTTGAAGGGCGCGGGATAGATTAAGATGGTTGGTTGGGAGCCACAACTCCGGTCGCGTGAAATCGCCCGCTCGAATCGAACGGGCAATCCACAACCGTGACATTAGCTAAGCCAAACCTAAAACCCGTCTGAAAAGAAGCCGTTCAAGGTATCCCGGCAGTGGGTCTCGGGATCCGAGGCGAAACCGGTGTAATACAAATAATCCGAGTAGCCGTTGGACGTGCTGTTGACGCGACACATGCCCAGGGGCGTTCCCGAACGGGCCGTGCGACAGCTCTGGCCGCTGTAGGCGGTTTCGCCCGCGCTGCAGGAAAACCCGAAGCTTACCTGGTCGGTGAAGACGTAGCGATCACGACACAGGTTCGCGTCGCCGCCGAAGTTATCGCAGCCGCCGATTAGCGCGCGATTGTCCGGGGGGCTGATTGCCGGCGCCGGCAGGTCGATGGTCAAGATGGCGGCCGCGTCGATGCGAAGACCGGGAGTGCCGCTGAAGCCGCACGTTCCCGAGACCACGGCCTGGGGCACGGTGAGCGTCAACGTGCTGCCCGCGGTCATGCGCCTTTGAACCCATTCGCCCGTATCCACCAGACCGAAACCGGAGACCAGTCCCGTATCGGACACCACCGTGTTGCCGCTTGCGTCCGTGATTGTAATGGGTAGAGAGCCGCTACCGTCCGTGCCCGAACATACGAAGCGCAGCTTGCCGCCGGCCGCCGTGATGCGATACACTCCCGTCTCGCTGAAACGGATTGTCATGCTGGTGGAAACTCCGGGAGAACAGATTTTCAATTGTCCGGAAGAACTCGATGATGTAGGCGCGTCGACGGTGGAACTTGCGTTGGATGAATCCACGACGATGTCCCCGCAGGGGATCGAGGCGATTGCCAGGCCCAGCAGCAGGGCGTCGTCGGAATCGTCTTCATTTTTACAATGGGAGGCCAGTCCGGCCGCGAATAAAAGAGAAGTTAAGAAAGCGAGTATTCGAATTTTCATGTTAAGAACATTTCCTCCACTTACATTACGGCGGCCGGCGAAAAATTTCTCAATTTTTTGGTAAGTTAAGGCAGGACTTGAACGATGTAAATCCCGTTCGTGCCGTTGGCAACGTAAGCATACTTGCCCACGGCGCGGACGCCCGGAACCTGGCCGGTGGCGGAGGTATAGATGCCCACGTTCGTCGGGGTAGTTGGGTCGGATACGTCCACGATTCGCACGCCGCTGCCGTCGACGGCGGCGTAAACGTAATTTCCGTTTTTGTCGATCTTGCGCATGAATCCGCCGCCGGGGAACAGCTGGCCCGCGAGACTGATGGCGGCCGGATTACTGATGTCGATGACCTCGATGCCCGGTCCGGCCCGGACCCCATAGGCGTAGTTGCCGTCCGCCTTAACGTCGACGCTTCGCGTACCGATGGCTAGATTGCTTTGAAAATTGGGCGACGTGGGCGTGGAAACGTCCAGGGCGTTCCAGTGGTCGCCGTCGCGCTCGGCCACCATGACTACATTGCCCGTGATGGAAAGATTCAATGGTTGGGACGACGCGTTCAGGGGTGGATTCGAATTGCGAAAGTCGAAACTGCCCACAGCCGAGGGAGAACTGGGATTGCTGACGTCGATCACGCGCAGCAGGCCGTTGTAGTCCGCGACATAGGCATGAGTGCCGCTTACCTCCACCGAGCGCACGCTGCCTATGGAGCCGACGGAAC
>CAZGYS010000109.1:0-13520 GCA_964530305.1 uncultured Leptospiraceae bacterium | reverse complement strand
CTACATTCGCTTCGCGAGCGCCGGTACCATATCCATCAATCTGCGTCTGGTCACCCGGGAGCGCTATTATCGCGATGTAGGTACGGAGCAGTACATCTTCGGCGTCTATTACGGCATCCTGCTGGTGATGGTTTTTCTATATCTGTTCGTTGCGTTTTCGGTGAACGAGAGCAGCGCGGCGTTCTATGTCTGGCACATCATCTTCTACGGTTTGTTTCAACTGGCCGTCAATGGTCTGGCCGCGCAGTTCATCTTGCCCGACACGCCGCGCGTGGCCAATCTCATCCCACCCCTGGCGGCCAGCATGTCCCTCATCGGCGCCGTCTGGTTCACGCGGGCTTTCCTGGATACCGCCACCTACAGTCCCACGCTCGATCGGATCCTGACCGGCTCTATCTATTTCTCCTGGTGCGCGCTCTTCTCTTTTTACTTCATGGGATATGCGCTGATGATTCGCCTGGTCACATTGATGACCGTCACATTTTCCATCACCATGATCTGCGCGGGTTTCCTGACGCTGAAGCGCCGGAATCGCCCCGCGCGCTTTTTCCTGGCGGGGTGGACTTTTTACCTGCTGGGCATTTGTCTGTATGCCCTGTTCGTTTCGGGACTCGTGCCGGAATTCATGGCTCAGTCCGCTCGTTACGCCGGCCAGGTTGGTTCGGCCGTGCAAATGTTGATCCTGGGTCTGGCCATCATCGACCGCATCGTGATCCTGCGGCGAGAAAAAGAGACCGCGCAAGCTCGCGCCCTGGAAGAAGAGCGTAAGCAGGCCAAGCTCAAGCAGATGGTGAACATCAAGCTGGAGATGGAGGTGGAGAAGAAAACCACCGAGTTGCGCGGAGCCCTGGGAGAACTGGAAAAGCACGACCGCATGATGCAGCGGGAGCTCAAGATGGCCCGGGACATCCAGACGGGCATGTTGCCCGGGAAAGATATCGAACGCAAGGGCGTTCGCGTGGCCGCGCACATTCGCTACATGACCGGGGTCGGCGGCGACTACTTCGATATCTTTCGCATTTCGCGGGATCGGATCGGCTTTCTCATCGCGGATGCGTCGGGCCATGGTATTCCCGCGGCTCTGATCACGGTCATGGCCAAGACCAGTTTCATGGACGTGACGCGCTTGTATAGTTCGCCGCGCAAGGTGATGCAAATCGTGAATCGCATTCTAGCGCGATCGGATACCTCGCTTTCCTACCTCACGGCTTTCTTTTTTACGCTGGACGCGCGTTATCGGGTGTCGTATAGCGGGGCGGGGCATGTTGATCCGCTGGTGTATCGCCGCGAAACCGGAAGCATCGAAACCTGGAACGCCACCGGCTCCATTCTCGGATTGTTGACGGACGACGAAGTCATCTATCACGAGTCGGACGCCCGTTTGCATGAAGGCGATCGGGTCATGCTCTACACCGACGGCATCGTGGAGTCCCGGGACGCCTCCGGCAATGATTTCGGAACCACGCGGCTCTGGAATCTCTTTCGTGAGTCGGCGGACATGCCGCTCATGGAGGCCCGGGATTATATAATAAAGAACTTCCATGATTACGTGGGGGACGAACCGGTGGAAGACGACGTCACGTTTATGTTGATCGAAATCGATAAAAACTGTAAGCCCGAGCTTGAGTCTTTCGGGGATGAGTGACCAGGGTCTAACGGTAGAAGGTCGAAGGGGCGAAGGGTTTGTCGGTTGAGTTTAAGAAACAGAATGTGAAGCTGGAAGTACGGGGCGAAACCATCAGCATGGTGTTCGCGCGGCCGGCGCAATTCAAGCAGGCGATTATCCTGGCAAACGGAGCGGGTATCGACATGAAGGGGGAATTTATTTCCTACTTTCATGAGGCCCTGGCTCGCGCCGGATATCTTGCCTGCAAGTTCAATTTCCTCTATCAGGAAAAAGGCCGCAAGGCCCCGGACCGAGCTCCGGTGCTCGAGGAGACCTACCTGGCCGTCCATGATTATCTGGTGAATCACGAGTACATCGCCCCGGGCGATATTTTCATCGGCGGTAAATCCATGGGCGGGCGCATCGCCACCCAGATAGCCAATCGAGCCGAGGTCGGCAAAATCGTTCTACTGGGATACCCGCTCCATCCCGCCGGCAAGCCCGACCAGCTCCGGGACGAACATCTCTACGACATCCAAACGCCCATGCTGTTCTTATCCGGTGACCGCGATCCCCTCTGCGGCCTGGATAAACTCAAACCCATCATCGCCAAAATCAAGCCGGCGCGTCTGCACGTGGTGGAAGGCGGGGACCATTCCTTTAAGGTTCTCAAGAAATCCGATCTGGATCAGGACACCGTCATGGCGGAAACCGTGGAACGCATCCGCCTGTTTCTGGACACCGGCAAGTAAAAGCCCAGCAAACTCGGAAGCATCATTTTCATCACTCATCCGTTTCCCCGTTCACCGTCTGCCGTTAACCGTCTCCCATTCACCGTTGCCCCGTTAAACCGCCCCCAAATTTGACTTGCCGTCGGCGCCGCCGGCCGGCATTCGACTATGTAGCTTTTTCGAACGGGTAGGAGTCTATTTTGAATCAGGAAAGCATCGCGGTCGTATTTCCCGGCCAGGGTTCTCAGAAACCCGGCATGGCGCAGGATTTTCATGATGCCCATGAGATCTCTAAAAAGACTTTCGAGGAAGCGGCCGAAGCCTGCGGCGAGGATCTGGCCGCCATCTGCTTCGCCGACGAGGACCCGCGCCTCAATCTGACCGAGTTTACCCAGCCCTGTATTCTTACGGCGGAAATCGCCATGTACCGCGTGCTGACCGAGCAACATGGTTTCGCGCCCGTGCTTTTCGCCGGTCACAGCCTGGGCGAATACACGGCCCTGGTAGCGGCGGGAGCCATGCCCTTCGCCGACGCCGTGCGCATCGTTCGTAAGCGCGGCGCCCTGATGCAGGCGGCGGTGCCCGAGGGTGTGGGCGCCATGGCCGCGGCGATTTTTCCCGACATCGAGAACACGAAGGCCCGGGACATCATCAAGGACTCCGGCGCCGAACTGGCCAATCTGAACTCATCCAATCAACTCGTGCTTAGCGGAAAGAAGGAGCCCGTGCATGCGGCGGTAAAAGCCCTGCAGGACGAATTCGGCGTCTACGACGAGGACACCGAGGAAGGCATCGACATGCGCATCCTGGAAGTGAGCGCGCCTTTCCATTCCAGTCTCATGAAGGAAATCGAACCCGAGTTCCGCGAATACCTGGGCCAATTCCAGGCCGGCTTCGCGCCGGAAAAGGCCGCCGCCGTGATTTCCAATTTCACGGGCGCGCTGCATGAACCGGGGGCGCTGGTGGACAATCTGGTCAATCAGATCAGCGGCGCCGTGCGCTGGACGGACAACATGCGCGTCATCGCCGAAGGCGCGCAAAAGATTTACGAGGTCGGACCTAATCGCCCGCTGGGTAGATTTCTCCAGACCATCGGGCGCGATGCAACCTCCATCATTAATTTGCGCTCTCTTAAAAAGGCGTTCAAGTAGCACTAAGTCAGTAATACGAATCAAGATAGAAGCAACATGGATTTTAAAGGCAAAAATTTCTGGGCTTTGATCCTGGGCGGCTCCAGCGGCTTCGGCCTGGCCTCGGCGCGTAAACTGGCCGCCGCGGGCATGAACATTTGCATCGTGCATCGGGATCGCCGCGGCTCAATGGCGCGCATTCAAGCGGACTTCGACGCACTGACGAAGGACCTGGACGCGGCCGGCGCAAAACTCGTCGCCGTAAATACGAACGCCCTTACGCCCGAGGGACGCGAAGACGTTCTGAACAAGATGGCGGAAGGCATGGGCGCGGACGGTCGCGTGCGTCTGCTCATGCATTCGATCGCGCTGGGTAATCTTAAATTGATTGCGCCGCCGAAAGACGGTGAGCGGGTAAGCGATGAAGCGGGGCCGGGGGCGACGTCGCCGGTGGAGGCGCGGACGGTGCTGGCTGAAAAGCTGGGCGTGGCGCCCGAGAAAATCGCCGCGGCCATAAACGATCTCTTCGACGAAGGGCGTCCCGAGTTTTATACGCTGGCGGATGAGCCGGCTTACGAAACCGAGATGCTGCTGGAAGACGAAGACGTAGCGCAAACCGTGTACGCCATGGGCACCAGTCTATTGACCTGGACGCAAGCCGTCTTTGAAAGAAAACTCTTCGCGGACGACGCGCGCGTGCTGGCCATGACCAGTGAAGGCAATACCACCGCATGGCGAGCCTACGGCGGCGTGAGCGCGGCCAAGACGGCCCTGGAATCGGTTTCGCGCAGCATCGCCCTGGAATTCGCGCCCTATGGGATTCGTTCCAATGTCCTGCAGGCGGGGGTAACCGATACGCCGGCCCTGCGTCTGATTCCCGGCAATGATCATATGAAAGCGCGCATGAAGTTGCGTAATCCCTACCATCGCCTGACGACTCCCGAGGACGTAGCCGACGTGGTGGCTCTGATGTGCACCGCGGAGGCCGCCTGGATCAACGGCGAAGTCATTCGCGTCGACGGTGGGGAGCATATTGCCGGTTGAAACGGGGCAACGGTTAACGGGGCTAATGGTCAAGGGGTCCAAAGGTTTAAGGGTCTAATGGTTAGTTATGAAATACGATGAATTTTTGAAAAGAGAGCACTATAGCCTGGAAGAACTGCTGGGCATGGCCTACGGCAATCTGGTGGAAGATCCGCCGGAGGAATTTATTCGTCTGCCGGCGCCGCCGTTTCTCATGGTGGATCGCGTAACGGAACTCAAGCGCGAAGGCAAGAAGGGCAAGATCGTCGCCGAGAAGGACATCAAGCCGGACGAGTGGTTTTTCCAATGTCACTTCAACGGGGATCCCGTGCAGCCCGGTTGCCTGGGCGTGGACGCCATCTGGCAGTTGATCGGTTTCTACATCGCCGCCAATGGAGCTCCCGGCAGCGGGCGAGCCCTGGGTTGTCAGGAAGTTGACTTTAACGGCCAGATTCGCCCCTACAATAAGTTGCTGCGTTACGAAATCGACATTCGTCGTTTTACCATGATGCCCGAACAGGGCGCGGCTCTGTGCATCGGCAATGGTCGTTTGTATGTCGACGACGAACACATCTATACCGTGCGCGACGCCAAGGTCGGTTGCTTTACGGGCATCGCCTATACGGATTATCCCAATCGCTCCGAGCGATCGGTGGGCGGGATCATGGAGCGCGCGGATTAAACCGCGCCGCGATTGACAGGAATAATACACGCGAGGTAGAACATGTCGGAAGAGTCCAATAAAGGCATCGCGCTGGTAACGGGAGGCAGTCGAGGAATCGGCGCGGCCTGTTGTCGGGCTCTGGCGGAAGCCGGTTTTCAAGTCGGCGTGCATTACAATTCGTCGGCGGACGCCGCGGAAAAGCTGGCGGCCGAACTGCCCAATGACGCCTTCGCCGTGGCCGGAGACGTGGGCACCGTGGAAGGCATGGACGGCATCTACGACGTCTTGAAAAAAGAGCGCGGCGGCAATCTGGCCGTGCTGGTGAACAATGCCGGCATCGCCCTGGATAATCCCATCTTCAGCGCCGGTCTCGATGAATTCGAAAAGACCGTGGACGTGAACATGCGCTCGGTCTGGTATCTTACGAAACGCCTTTCGCGTCTTATGATTCGCAAGCGCACCGGACGCATCATTAATATGTCCAGCGTGGTGGGCGGCATGGGCAACGCGGCCCAGTCCATCTACGGCATGACCAAGGCCGCCATCGAAAGTTTTACGAAAACCGCGGCCATGGAACTGGCCGAATACGGTATTCTCGTCAACGCCGTGGCACCCGGCTTCATAGACACGGATATGACGCGTGAAATTCCCGAGGACTTCCGCGAAAGCATCCTGGGTAAGGTGCCCCTGGGACGCATGGGTAAGCCCGAGGAAATCGCCGCGGCGGTGGTTTTTCTGGCGGACGCCGGCTCCTATTGCACCGGTTCGGTTCTGCACGTCAATGGAGGCATGTATGGAGGCTGAAGTCGTTCAACCCGCCGACCGGGAGATGATTGAACGCGTACTCAGTCATGTGCCGCAAAAAGCGCCCTTTCGCTTCATCGATGAAATTACGACCCTGACCGAAATTCGCATTACCGGTTCGTATCGTTACCGAGAAGACGAATACTTTTATCAGGGACACTTCCCGGGCCATCCCATCACGCCGGGCGTCATCTTGATCGAGACCATGGCCCAGTTCGCGGTCGTGGCCATGAATATTTACCTGCGCATCGTCGCCGGAAAGGATCCCAGTTCGCCGGCTTTGTTTACCGACTGCGAAATGGAGTTCTCGGCCACGGTTCCCCCGGGGAGCCTGGTGCGCATCTTCGGAGATCGGATATTCTATCGCCGAGGCAAAATCAAGAGCCACTGTCGTCTGGAACTGGAAGACGGAACGCTGGCCGCCTCGGGCACGATTTCCGGTATGGAAACTCAAATCTGAATTCATTATACTGACGGCTTGCCGTCGGGGGACGGCGATTTCCGGAGCCCGCGGGACCCGGAAAATCTCAGGGGAGAAAACTTATGAGCAATAATCGAAGAGTAGTAGTTACGGGCATGGGTGTTCTGGCTCCCAATGCACACGGACTGGCGGATTACGAGAGCGCTCTGCGCGAAGGTCGCAGCGGCATTCGCCATATTCCCGCCATGGAAGAGAACGGCTTTCGCTGTCACGTGGGCGGTATCCCCCAGGGCGTGGATGAACTTTCGGAAAAGTATTTTGATCCGGACGATCTTCTGGCCATGAACGAAGCCATGCGCTACGCGGGCATCGCCGGGATCGACGCCTGGAAGGACGCGGGCCTGGAGCTGCCGGATAAGGACGGGGACAAGGTCTACTGGGACACGGGCGCGGTTATCGGCGTGGGCGGCGCGAACCTGGATACGGCTCTGAACGTCATCAAGCGCGTCGACTCCGGCAAAACCAAGCGCATGGGTTCCACGGTCGTGGAGCAGATCATGGTGAGCTCGGTTTCGGCCAAAATGTCCGGCCTGCTGGCGCTCGGCAATGAAGTGACCACCAACTCCAGTGCCTGTACCACCGGCACCGAGGCGCTCATCATGGGCGTACATCGCATTCGTAACGGCCTGGCCGAGCGCATGCTCTGCGGCGGCGTGGACAGTTCATCCCTGTATATCTGGGCCGGCTTCGATTCCATGCGCGTCCTCAACGACACGAAGAACGATTCGCCCGAACAGGCTTCCCGACCCATGAGCGCGTCGGCGGCCGGTTTCATTCCCGGCAGCGGGGCGGGGCTTTTGATGCTCGAGAGCCTGGAAAGCGCGGAGGCGCGCGGCGCTCGCATCTACGCGGAAATCGTCGGCGTGGGCCTCAACTGCGGCGGTCAGCGCATGGGCGGCAGCATGACGGCTCCGAACCCGGTGGGCGTGCAGAATTGCGTAAAAATGACCCTTCAGGACGCGGGCATCACGGGCGATCAAGTCGACGCCATCAATGGTCACCTGACCGCCACCATGGCCGACCCCATCGAAATCGGGAACTGGTCCAAGGCCCTGGAAAGATCGCCAGATAATTTCCCGCTGGTGAACTCCACCAAGTCCATGATTGGGCACGGATTGGGCGCGGCCGGGGGGCTGGAATGCGTAGCGGCCGTTCTGGAGGTCAGCAAGGGCTTTTTGCACAAATCCCTGAACTGTGAGGACCTCCATCCGGAGATTGAAGCCTACGAAAAAAGCATTGTCAGAGAAACCACCGACAAAAGCATCGATATTCTCGCTAAATCCAGCTTTGGATTCGGGGATGTAAACGGTTGCATCCTCTTCAAGAAATACGGGTGATTGGTCCAGGCATCAATCGCAAGGCGAGCAAGAGGTAAACATGTCAGATACGGAAATTTTCGATAAAGTGGTCTCCATCCTCACTCCTTATGCGCGTAATAAGGAAGCCCTGAATGATGTAACGGCTGAGACCAGTATCCTCAAGGATCTCAAGGTAAACTCCTCCCGGCTGGTGGACATCGTCCTGGCGTTCGAGGATGAATTCGATATCGAAATCGCCGACGGCGAGGCCGATAAAGTGCGCACGGTCGGCGCGGCCGTGGACATGATCAAAGAAAAAGTCTAATCACTTTGTTCTAGAAACGCGGGGCCTCGCGCCCCGTGATCAAATTCTCCCGGACCCATGTCCGGGCGGCATCACTTCCATGATTTTTCGGCTCAGGGTCCAGTCCCTGGTGGCGCGATTGCTCTTTCCCCTGACGGGATTCTTCGCCTACTTCTACGCCAAATACATCCGCCGCGTGCGGATTCCGGAATTGCCCGAATTGCGTCGGCGTTATGAAGAGCTGACGCGGGGCAACGAACCCACCATCATCTGCGCGAACCATCTCACGATGTTCGATTCCCTGTATCTTCACCGGGGACTGGCTTCCTTCGGGACCTATATTCGAAATTTCCGTCTCTTTTCCTGGAATATCGCCGCGCGGGAGCATTTTAAGTCGACACTGATTCTGCGTCTGGTAACCTACCTGGGACGCTGTATCCCCATCGACCGGGACGGAGATTCGGAACATCACCGTCGGGTGCTGGACCAGTACGCCTATTTATTGAAGCGGGGTCACATCTGTACCATCTTTCCCGAGGGTGGTCGCTCCCGTTCGGGGCGGGTAGAACCGGAGAACGTCGCCTACGGCATAGGGCGATTGCTCATGGAGCTGGATAGCCCCCGGGTGCTGTGCGTGTACATGCGCGGCGCGGCGCAGGAAACCTGCACGCGTCATCCGGCTCGGGGAGATGAGATGCACCTGGAGCTGGATCTGATCCGCCCCCGCACCGAGGCGAAGGGTCTGCGGGGTGCTCGGGAACTGTCGCGGGCGGTCATCGGCCGTCTAAAGGAAATGGAGGACTCGTATTTTGCGAAACGCGGAAAGGCTGCTGCTGGGCAATGACATCGTGGACCTGGAGGATCCGGATTCGGTGGATGTTACCTCCGAATTTCGAGACCGTGCCTTTACCTATCGTGAAAACTCCCTCATCAATCGCTTTGAAATTCCCGAGCGCATGCTCTGGGCCCTCTGGGCCTGCAAGGAAGCGGCCTACAAGGCGCTCAAGGGCAGGTATCCGGAGACGATTTTCGCCTGGAAGGAATTCGAAGCCGAAATGAGCGCGGGTCCCGCCGCGGCGCGTGGAAATTTTTCCCGGGCCCTGGGGCGAGTGGTTAAGGGCCCCCATGTTCTTCGCGTCCTGTGTACTTTTGGTCCCGATCATATTCACGCCGTGGCCCTGGGTGCGTCCATCGCCGGTCAGGCCGGCCCCCTGCCGTTACATGTCGGCAACAATCCCATCTGGTGGTGCGAATCCTCCAGGGACGGCAATCCCCCTTCTCCCGAGGAGGCGAGCGACCTGGCCCGTTCAGGGCTGCTGGTTCGCGCGGCGGGTTTATTGCGAACTGAAAGAGACCGCGTGAGCCTGGAAGAATCGGAAGGAGAAGACGGCCCGCCGCTATTACTGCTGGATGGTTCGCCCGTAGGTTGCGGACTTTCGCTCAGTCATCACGGCCGCTTCTTCGGCGGCGCCCTTTACATCTGATATGCACGAACGCGCCTTGCTTCAGGGCGCCAGAGCCTCGGCGATGGCCGGCAGCGTCGTCGCCACGTCCGCTTCCAGTTTGATGTGGGCGTGGGAGTCCAGCATGGTGGGGCCCTTGTTTATAATGATGACCTTGCCGCCGTTTCGCAGGGTTCGCATGGGCAGGTCCGCCGCGGGAAAAACTTCCAGGGACGAGCCCGCCACGAGCATGACGTCGGAGCCGCCCGCGGCGAATTCAGCGCGCGCCATGATGTCCGCGGGAAGCATCTCGCCGAAGAAAACCACGTCGGGCTTGAGCACCTGATTGCAGTTTTCGCAACGCGGTAAATCGCCCGCCAGCACCCGCTCCCAGAGGGGTTCCGAATCATATCCACGCGCGCAATTCAGGCAACTGGACGTGCGCGTGTGACCATGGACGGCCAGTACGTCGCGGCTTCCCGCGCTCTCGTGCAATCCGTCGATATTCTGCGTAATGATTTCGTCCAGGCGCCCCATGACCTGCAGGCGCGTGAGCGCGTCGTGGGCCGGGTTGGGGCGAGCGGCCCTGGTTTTTTCAAGCAGGGGGCGAATCCAGTCATAGAAGATTTCGGGATTGGAGCGAAAGGCGTTGATGGAGGCGGCCTCCATGGGATCGTATTTTTCCCAGAGGCCGGAGCCCGGAGAGCGAAAGTCCGGGATGCCGCTGGGCACGCTGACGCCGGCGCCGGTCAGGGCCGTGCTTTTGCGCGCTTCGCGCAGCAGGCGGGCGGCCGCGCTGATTTTTTCGTCGGACGAACTCATGGTTCAGCGAATCAAGGCCAGGCTTTTCAGTCGATGGCGCTCCGAAAGGGGGTAGAGACCCAGGGGCGTCAGCGCCGCCTGGCCTTCCTTACTCAAGATGTAGCGCATGAATTTCGCCAGCTCGGGGTGCGCTTTCTGAGCGCCGGGGGAAGGCAGGTAGATGTAGTAGAATCGCGCCAGCGGATACTGTTCGTAGGATACGGTTTTTCCGGCCGGTCGACGTAGTCCGTCCTTCACGCGAATATTCAAGGCGCGCACGCCGGGCGTGGTTTCGGCGAAGCGCGCGTACCCGAACCCGGCTTTGCTTTTGGCTACGCGATCCACCAGTTTTAATGGCCCGGATGTTTCCAGGACCCGTTCGGAGAAAGGCGCCTCGTTCAGCGCCAGCGTCCGAAACCAGCGAAAGCGATCCATGGCGCTGTTGAGTCCGAATAGTTCGGGCGGCGCCTCGGCCGCGGAGCCGGTCACGGGCAGGGCGTCCTTCAGGCGCGCGGGGCCGCCGTGGAAGAGCTTCTTAATCTGGTCCATGCTGATTTCGCGCACGGGCGATTTCACGGGAACGATGATGTTCAAAGCTTCCACCGCAACGGGGACGGCGACGGGCGCCTGGCCGAATTTTTTTACCAGGGAATGAATCTCGGCCTTACTCATGGGACGCGTCATGGGCGCCATATCGCAGGTGCCGTCCAGCAGGCTTTTCGGCGCCGTGCCGTTGCCCTTGCCGTCGTGCACGGGAACCTTGTCCGCCTGTTTACGAAACGAGGCGATCCAGGCATCCATGGGGTAATTGAAGCCTTCCGAGCCGATGGAGCAAAAGCCCTGGTTGAAGCGCGGATTGCGATGCCCGCATTGCATGGCCAGGGCGGCAATCACCGCGGCCGCGAGCAGAAAGCGAAAAGACGAAGAAAACATCTCGTTGAGCTAATGGGAGTCAGGGTCGGCGGTCAATTGAATTTCGCTCTTCGTTTTTCCCGCTGCGATGCGCCCCGACGCACTTCCAGCTCCTTGATGTGCATTCGGCTTTCGGCGCCCCGTTTGCTTTTTCTTCTTTTCCGTGCTACCGTCCTCGGATGCCGCGTCGCGCCACTCTCCCATCCCAGTAAAACCCACCCATGCGGGAGAGGTCTGTTCCGTTAGAAGTAAACGTTGGCCCACCCACCGGGCGGAGGTCCGCCGAAATTGGCCGCGGGGCCGGCTGGGTGGCGACGCTAACGGATGCACTAGCCGCCAAAGGGCGCATCCCGAGTGGCGGTGCTTAAGAGAGAACAAGGGACAAAAAGTTGCGGTGGGCACTAGCCGTCAAAGGCCGAAGTCCGAGTGACGGTGCTTAAGAGAGAACAAGGGACAAAAAGTTGCGGCGGGCACTAGCCGTCAAAGGCCGTAGGCCGAGTGACGGTGCTTAAGAGAGAACAAGGGACAAAAAGTTGCGGCGGGCGCTAGCCGTCAAAGGCCGTAGGCCGAGTGACGGTGCTAAGAGGAAAGCGGGTGAAGGGACTCGAACCCTCTCCAGAAGCTTGGAAGGCTGCTGTGCTACCGTTACACTACACCCGCAAGAGCGAAATGAACGAAGGAACAGAATCGTGGCGGCGGCCCCGATGTCAAGTGGATAATCAGGCGACCGCCCGGAGAAGAATGAACAGAACTACTTTTTCTTGACCGGCTTTTCCACCAGGCCCCCGGACTCCTCGTCATAGTTAATTTCAAAGATATCATGGTCGGACTCACGAGCTCCCGTGATTCGGGCGACGGAAATCCCCATGTGAAAGGGAGTCTTATAGAGCATGGTGTCCATGGCGTATTCGGCCATCTCTTTATCGGTGACCGAGAACGGGTGAACCTTGCGGCGATTCATGTCCAGGAAGAGACCCTCGTAGGTGCCGATGGCGGTGCCTCGATATTCGAGCGCCAGGATTTTGCCCCGCACGTCGAAGTTGCGCGAGCCGGTTTTGCGCACCACTTTTCGCCGGAGAAATCCGGTGGGGACCTGAGCCCCCTGCGTCCAGACTCGCAGTACTTCCGTGCTGGTTTCCAGACCCAGGGGTTCGATGCGATGGATCTTGTACTCAATGAGCATCATGCGACCCTTGTTTTTACGCATGAAATTCACGACGCGCGCCGTTTCCGGACGCACGCTGAATTTGATGGTCTTGCGAAGCGGGCGATAGCATTGATACCGGCGCCGATCGCATTTTTCATCATCATTGAAGCCCGCCACCGCGGCGATGGCCTCATAGGATTCGTATACAAGACCCCGGCTGTCGAATTGAATCAGTTGAACAATTTTTCGCCCCTCCGCGTATGTTCCGACGGCCATTAGTTCCCGGGTTATCAAAATGATTCCCGCGAGGGCCAGAACGCTGAAGAGGGCGACCTTGAATTCAGTTCCACTTTTCGTCTTAAACATATTCGACAGCTCGTTATCGTTTGTTGCTTGAGGCGACGGCTTGATTGATTTAAGGCTTCGCGGGTTTGGGATCCGCCGCGGGCTTGTCTTGATGACCGGCCAGCGTAATTTCAAACAGGTCGTGATCCGATTCACGCAGGCCCGTAACGATGGCCACGCTTATTCCGATATTGAGCGGTTGCGAAGTGGTCATGGCTTTGTAGGCATGTTTGGCCATGGCGGGGTCCGTCACGGAGAAAGGATGGACCTTACCGGTTTTGCGATCCAGGTAGATGCCTTCGTACGTGCCGACGAGAACGCCCTTGTATTCCAGCATGAGAATTTCGCCCTGAAACCAGAAATGGCGCGAGCCCGTTTTGCGCACGGTCTTTTTCGTGGCCAGACCCGCGGCCGGAGCAGCCGTACGTTCCATCACGTCGGTGATTTCGAGATTGGTGGAGAGACCGAAGGGTTCGAAGCGATGGTAGCGGAACTTCACCAGGAAGTTGCTGCCTTCCTTGTTCTTGCGGAGGAAGTCGACGACTTTCTTGGAATCCGGGCGAACGCTGAATCGCTCAATGCGATTCTTGGGCGTGAAGCATTGGTATTTCTTTTCGATGCACCCATTCTTGGCACGGCCTTCTTCTTTCTCGTCGTACCAGGTGACGGTAAATTCGCCTTCCCAGGAATCGAAGATGATCCCGCCGCTTTCCAGCTTGTTGATTTTCTTTACGAGCAGCCAACCTTCGGAGTAGGTTCCCGCCGCGCTTGCCGGAGCGACCGCTGCCAGGAAAAGCAGTGAGAAAAGCAACGGCGCCAGTTTACCGAAATG
>CAZGYS010000108.1:0-13549 GCA_964530305.1 uncultured Leptospiraceae bacterium | reverse complement strand
GGCAAGCATCCTTCCCAATCGCGGCGGGGACTGGTCATGAATATTCGCACCTGGGACGGCACGGGCGAAAAACTAAACAGCCCGGACAATCCCCCCTGGTATGAATTCTACACCGGCGAAAAGCCCGTAATCTACGGGCACTGGGCTCGCCGCGGACTGACCTTGCGCGGCAACACCATCGGCCTGGATTCGGGCTGCTGCTATGGTCGAGCACTTTCGGCCTGGGTTTTGGAAACCCGCGAACTCATCCAGGAAACGGCGCATCGCCATTGGTACATTCCCCCTTCCCTGCGCGAAGCACTGAAGAATGAAAAAGACCCGAACTGATGCGCCGCGGCGCCCGGGCGATTCTTCTTGACACGCCGTTCCTTCCCGAATCATTACCCGCTTATGGCTCCAGGGGACCCCGGAACACCAACAGCCGCCGACGACCGGGAGGAGATCATCCGCCTGCGCGCCCTGGTGGATTCCTTCGCGCAATTGAATTCGTCCCTGGATCTCGATCAGGTCCTCAAGAATACGCTAACCACCGCCACGGCCTTGATGCGGGCCGAGATTGGTTCCATCGCCCTGGTAAATGATGAAAAATCGCACTTAATCTTCGTCGAGTCCACGGATAAGAATTTCGATAAGCTCAAGAACCTTACCGTCCCGCTGGGGGAAGGTATTGCCGGGGACGTCGCCCAGACGGGCAAACCCGTTCGCGTAGAGGACGTTCACAAGGATGAACGCTTCTACGGCAAGATCGACGAGAAGCTGGGGCAGACCACTCAATCCTATCTCTGCGTGCCGCTCATCGCGCGCGAAGAAGTCATCGGCACGGCGCAAATCATGAATCGCCTGGACGGTCAGTCCTTTACCACGGCGGACACTGAATTGATGCAGGGTTTCGCGCGGCAGGCGGCGCTGGCCATTCACAACGCCAAGATGCACAAGATCATGCTCGAACAGAAGGCCATCGAGTCCGAGCTTCAAGTTTGCGCGCAAATCCAACGCAATATTTTTCCCGAGGAATCGCCCGCGGTTCAGGGCTTTGAACTGCACGGCGCCAGCGTGCCTTCCAGCCAGGTCGGCGGAGACTACTTCACCTACATTGATCGCGGCAACGGCACGTTCGACGTGATCATCGCCGACGTTTCCGGGCACGGTCTGGCCGCGGCCATGATGGTTTCGGAAATGCACACCGGCATTCATCTACTTTCGCAGATGGACTACTCGCTGGATCAAACCATCGCCATGCTGAACGAACACCTGGTGGAAGCCTTCATCGTGGGAAAATTCATCACCATGTTCGCGGCTCGTTTGACGGCGGGTTCGAATCGCATCGAATACGTGCTGGCCGGTCATCCTTCGCCGCACATTCTCAATCACCAGGGTCGCTGTCGGGAACTGGATCGAACCGGCCTGCCGCTGGGAATCGACAAAACGCCGCGCCCCGAAATGAGCAGTTTCGAAATGGAACAGGGAGAGCTGCTGGTGGCCTTCACGGACGGTTACTCAGAGGCCGCCAATGAGCAAGAGGAACTGTTCGAGGAAGACCGCATTCGCGACATAGCAGCGGGCAATGTGGAACTCAACCTGCCCGACATCGTACAGCGCCTGGATCACGAGGTGCGTCAGTTCACGAACAACGCGCCGCCCGTGGACGACGCCACCCTGCTTTTGCTCCGCCACCTGAATCCCTGAGGTATGCACCGGGGACTCGGCGGCGGATCAATCGTTGCCGGTGAGCATGCGCCACAACAGGAGCTTATCGCGCGTAAGTTTCCGACGAAAGCGCGCGTCCGTGCCGGGGCGATTGTAAACGAAGACCAGCGAAGGGCCGCATTGCAGGCGCCGCGCCGGCTCACCAAAAGCCTTGCCGACGGCTTTCGCGTTGAGGCGATCCATAATCAAGAAATCGTAAACGGGGTCTCTTTCCAGATACCAGTTGAAATTGTTCACCCAGTAGAAGACGTTCAGATTGTGATCCAGCTGATTCACCCGTAGCCCCGTCCGCGAAAAGAGCGTCGTGGTCTTCGCGGCCCAGTAATCGCTGAGTCCATATTTCAGATTGAGTTCTTTCGCGTGTTTATCGAGACATTCGGCCGTGATGTGTTCGAATTGATAGGCTTGAGCGATTTTACTCGGGCCGAATCGCCCGGGCAGGGCCATCATCAATACGATCAGTAAAGCGGCGGACGCCCAGGTCCAGGCGATTTCGCTTCCGGAAGTCATCTGGATTTTACGAGAGCCGAGCATCGCCACCACAAACAAAACCAGAAGAAAGAAAGGCGCCGTAACCAGGAGGCTCAAATAGCGCGGTTGAAAGGCCCCGCCGTAGTTGGCCAGGCCCACCACAATGGACGCAACGATCAGCAGGGGCGCGGTCGCGAACAGTCCCGATAAGAGGAAGCGAATCGAATCGGCGGGAGCGAAAGACGCGGGCGTCGGGTTGGAATCACTCGCGTCTTCGCTCGGGCGCAATGAGCGCCACAGGACTACGCCCGCCGATATGACGCAAAGGGCACACAGCAGGACAAAGGCCGTTCCGAAGTAGGCCGCGAACTCCGACGCGAAAACCTGGAGGCCCTTCAAGACCTTCTTCGCGCCGGCCAGGCCGGCTAAACCGTCTCCCGCCGAGGCGATGAAATTCTTAATTCGAAATGTCTGGTGCAGTGAGCGTCGCAAGGGCTCGGCGAGAACGACGGCCGCCAGATGAATCGCACCGACGCGCAAGACCGGTCCGCGAAATCGCCCCAGGAGCGCCGCCAGGCCCACCAGCACCGGGACCAGTCCCATGACCACGTAGATTCGATCCGACAACGCGCACAGGCCCGTATTCAGAAAAAGCAGGACCAGCAAGTACGAACTCCGGACGCGAAGCCAACGTAAAGTCAAGTAGATACTCAGCAAGGAAGCCAGAGTCGCTCCCGTATGGTGAGCCATGCGAAACAAATCAAGGTAGGCCTCGGGGCGACCCGCGAAGGAGATATAAAGAACAAAGAGGGCCGCCGCCGGACCCAGCAGTAGATCAACGAGTCCATGTCTTTCCCGGCCCGTGCATTCGCGTAGAATCCCTCGCCATAAAATCAGAAACAACCCGAACTGCAGTTGCGCGAAAAGCGCCGCGGCGATCATCGTCGAGCCTCCGAGTAGTCGAAGGGGCGCATACATCAAGAGGTCGGGATAGAAATACAAACTGCCGGGAAGTTTCCAGCCGTCCATGGCGTAGCCGGAGACGAATAAATCATCATACAGCGCGGGAATCACCAGGGAGTCGGCGTTATGAATCTGCCCCAGTTGTCCCACGGCAACCGGCCCGGCCAGAGCCAACAAGGGCGCCAGGAGCCAGAGCAGGCCGCGCCCCGCGATGACGGCCGCGTTCCGCCCGAAATGCCGCGGGTTGTTCTCCATATGCGGTCCTTTCAACGGCCGACACGACCGACGGCGAAAGGTTTCAATTCCCGTTGAATGTTCGCGTAGAGTTCGGGAACCCAGGGGCGATTCACGGCGGGCGTACGCGCCGGCGCGATACGCATATCATGGGGCGCGATGACGACCTTGATTTTTTCCTTACCGGTCTTCGCCGCCAGCACGAACAACTCCTCAATGGCGGGATCCCCCATGGCCAGACATCCGATGGAGGCGGCCCGTCCGTGTATATAGATATCGCTACCCGGTTCGTCGCGGCTTTCTTTCCGCGCGTATTTCAAGTCGAATTCATTGGGATAGTTCAGGCCCATGGAGAGGTGAAACTTACTCTTTGGATTGAATACCACCACCTTGTAGATGCCCTCGGGTACCTGCTCATCGCCTTCGCGCAGCTTGGGACCGGACACGCCGCTGGCCGCCTTGACTTTATATGTATGGACGAGTTTCCAGCGCCCTTTCGCGGAAGCCCAGAGCTCGAAGCGCTTCTCGGCCTTGAACGCCAGGAAAGCCAGAGCTTCCGGAGGATACGGGACTCCCGCCCGTTCGAAGCGCGGCTTCAAGCGTGCTTCCGCGCCTTGTTCGTATTTGGCCAGGGCTTCCCGCATATCATTACCACTTGAGATGAATCGCTTGCAGCCGAAAACGGATAAGAGCACCGCCGCCACGAGCGCAGCCGGAAGCGTTGCCCATGGGCTCCGGCGGCGGGCCGGCACATGGCCGCGCCGAAATGGAATTGAAGCGGAAAAAATCATTTGCAGCCGACGGCACTGATTGAATTTATTCCGAATGCCCCTGGCGCAAGTGGAAAAAATTACCGATTCAGGTCGCGGACTGAAGCACCTGATCCTCCAGGTCCCGACGGAAGTCACGGCCGAATACCGGACTCCCGGACAGTATGTGGTCCTGTCCCAGGGAGAGGAAAAGAGCTTCTTCGCCATCGCCTCCGCCCCGAACGACGCCGGACTGCACTTGCTGGTCAAGGATCAACCGGGTCTGGCCGCCCGCATTTGCGCTCTGCAACCGGGAGAGGAAATCGAATGTTCGCCCGCGCAAGGCAAGGGCTTTCAACTGGACGAAGGTCGGGACACGCATCTGTTCTCCATGGGTTCGGGTATTTCGCCCTTTCGCGCGCTGATTGAGCATCACATCAACGGCGGCTTCAAGTCCTCCGGACTGACTCTGTGGCAGGGTTGTCTGGACAGGGAGCACCTGCCCTTTTCCGAGGACATCGCGCGCTGGGAGTCGCAAGGGATAAACATCAAGCTCTGTTTCGACCGCGAAGGCGACGTCGTCGAGAACGTCCGTCAGCGCCTGGTGCGCGAAGCCCCCGATCTTGTCGGCGCACTGGCCTTCTGGATTGGCTCGAAGGACTTCGGCTCGGAAGTCAAGGACGCGGCCGTGAATCTGGGGCTGAAGACCGACGACTATCGCTCCAACTATTAAATCACCATCAAGCAAGCCGGCGGACCATTAAATCGCCCCGGGAGTAGTGAATGCAAACGAATCAAGAAATTACCATCACTCGCCCGGATGACTGGCACCTGCACCTGCGTGACGGAGACGCCCTCAAGGCCGTCTTGCCGGATACCGCGCGTCGTTTTCGCCGCGCCATCGTCATGCCCAATCTCAAGCCGCCCGTCACCACGGTGGAACTGGCCCTGGCCTATCGCGAACGCATCATGGCCGCTCTCCCCGCCGGTTACGACTTCACGCCCTTGATGACGCTCTACCTGACCGACAATACGAGCCCCGCCGAGGTCGAAAAGGCCGCGGCCAACGAACACGTTCACGCCTTCAAACTTTATCCGGCCGGCGCCACGACCAACTCGGATTCCGGCGTTTCGTCCATGGAGAAAATCAGCGGCGCGCTGGAAGCCATGCAGAAGCATAACGTACCGTTGCTGGTCCATGCCGAGGTTACCGACGGCGACATCGACGTATTTGATCGCGAAAACGTATTCATTGACCGACACCTGACGAACATCGTCCGCGATTTCCCCGAGCTGCGCGTGGTCTTCGAGCACATCACGACGAAAGCCGCCGCCCAATTCGTCCGCGACGCGCGCGACGGAGTAGGCGCCACCATCACGCCCCAGCACCTCTTGTTGAATCGCAACGCCATCTTCCAGGGCGGCATTCGTCCTCACCATTATTGCCTGCCCATTCTCAAACGCGAAGGAGACCGGGAGGCCCTGGTTGCCGCTGCCACGAGCGGTAGTCCGCGCTTCTTCATCGGCACGGACAGCGCGCCCCACGCCCGCCACCTCAAGGAGAACGCCTGTGGTTGCGCCGGCGTCTACAGCGCTCACGCGGGCATTGAATTGTACGCGCGGGTTTTTGAACTGGCAGACGCCCTGGATAAGTTCGAGGCTTTTATGAGCTTTAACGGTCCGGACTTTTATGGCCTGCCGCGCAACAAGGACAAGGTCACCCTCACGCGAAAGCCCTGGACCGTACCCTCCGTTCTCTCCCTCGGCGAACACGAACTGACGCCGTTTCGCGCGGGCGAACGAATGGAATGGTCCCTGGTGGACTGATTCCGGCCGCCACCGGCACCAACTTCGCCGCGTGCGCGCGACGTGACGCTTATGTTGATGTAATGAACGTAAACGTCTTGGTTTTGCTGACGATGCGGGGTTTATTCTTGACGCGCGACGATGCCATGGTATATTAAATGTACAAGTAAATCATTCGTGCACAGGGAATCAATTCGATGACCGGGGTAATTCAAACAGCAGACCGAGAAGATTATGCGTGGCCGACACCAACCAATTGGTCTCGAGCTGAAGTACACACGTATGCCGAGCATATCGCGCGGGAAATCGGATACGAACCCGGAGCGGATCTCACGGAACATGTTATCCCATTATTGGGTGGTCGCATTCATTTTGTCGACTCCTGGGTTCTGAATCAAACTAGTGATGCGTCGATTTTAATCCAGGGAGAAAATGATTTCGACATTTATCTTTCTCGTTACACCGGGCACCTACGTGACCGCTTCAGTATTGTGCATGAATTAGGGCACTATTTTCTCCATTCCAATCAAGGCAAAATCCGAATGCAGGCTTCCAGAGCCTACAATCGAGAAACCGAACAACGCGTGGAATGGGAAGCAAACTGGTTCGCGGGCGCCTTCCTGATGCCTGAAGTTGAATTCAGACAATCGCTAAACGAATTTGGCGTACAAAACACGGCTGCTCGTTTCGGCGTCTCTCCAACGGCTGCCGGCGTGCGGATGAAAATACTCAGCATTGATCCGAATAAGTACCTTGCCTGAAGATCTGCATCGCTCCAGTCTAATGCTATTCTTGAGTGTCGACCTCGTCGGCTCCACGGCCTTTAAGAATGCGGAACGCCGAAAAAACCTGAGCATAGCGCATCCATGGCTTGATGTGTTTCGCGGCTTCTATGACGGATTCAATCGGGAATTCCTGAACATTCTATCGGCAAACGGACATAACGAAAATCAACCGCGAATCTGGAAAGCCGCGGGAGATGAGCTGCTGTTCTGCATGGATCTCCGAAGCCTGGAGGAATGCTGGGTCATCACACACGGCTTCATACAAGCCCTATCCAATTACCGGGATATCTTGATCAAAAAGCAATTGCCGACACTCGACGTAAAGGGCACCGGCTGGGTAGCGGGGTTTCCAATACTCAATGCCCGAGTAAAGGTTCAAGACAAAGAAGACTACATCGGCCCTTCAATCGACCAGGGGTTTCGAATCGCTAAATTCGCCAGTCCCCGACATTTCGCGATATCGCTGGAGCTGGCTTACCTGATTTCGCAGGGCACGGATATGACGAAAAGCATGTCCGAATACGCACGCCAACTCTCAAAGATTCCAATCCATGTAGACGGTGTACAAGAGCTCAAAGGCGTGCTCGGCGGGCGCCCCTATCCAAAAATCGTTATGGAAGTGCGTCTGGATGAATATGAAACGGAGATGAAAGTTCTCCGCCAGCGTCCTGAGGCGGCCGCCCGACCGGATCTCAGGGAATACTGCCTGGTATTCTTCGAACAGGTAGCCGATCCTCTTTTGATGTGCACTCCTTACATAAGGAGTGGAGACTATCAATTCGGAGACATTCCTCCACAACACATTGAAATTCTTGAAGCTTACGAGGCTCGCAGACAGGCGGAATTCGAAGCATCGGCAGAGGTAGATGGTACTGCCGGTGGCCCAAAGGCTGAACTAACTCGTGGCCTCAGAATCGGTCGCATCGCGGGTACAGCCGCCGAAGTTGCGAAAAACCTCGCGAAATTGCATGAAGCCGCGCAAAAATCTCAGAGCTCCAATCAGAGCTCGAAAAAGAAGTCCGACGAAAAACCCTAATTCGAACGGCGGCGCAACATGTCCGCAATCTGAAAGGCCATCTCCATGGACTGTTGGGCGTTGAGCCGCGGGTCGCACGCCGTGAGATAGTTGTTCTTGAGTTCGTCTTCTCCGATGCGCTGACCACCGCCGGTGCATTCGGTCACATTGTCTCCCGTGAGTTCGAAGTGAACTCCGCCGGGGACGGTACCTTCCGCCCAGTGGATCTCAAAGAAGCGATGAATTTCGCCCAGGATGTTGTCGAAGGAGCGCGTCTTGTACAGATCCTCGGTGACGTAGGTATTGCCGTGCATGGGGTCGCAACTCCAGAGCACGCGCATGCCTTCGCTCTCGATGGCGCGAATCAAACCGGGCAGATGCTTCTCCACCTGATCGGCGCCGAAGCGAGTAATCAAGTTGAGACGCCCCCACTCATTGTTGGGGTTCAGGGTTTCGATGATGCGTTTGATTTCGTCCAGGTCGTGCTTGGGGCCGACCTTCATGCCGATGGGGTTCTGGACGCCGCGCAGCATTTCGATGTGCGCGCCGTCCAACTGACGCGTACGGTCGCCAATCCACAGGAAGTGCGCGCTGCAATCAAACCACTTGCCCGTAACCGAATCCTGACGAGTCAAAGACTCTTCGTATCCGAGCAGCAGGGCTTCATGGGAAGTATAAAAATCCACCTGGTTCAGGCGCGGCATCTCCGGGTCCAGACCGATAACCTGCATGAACTTGAGAGCGTCGTCGATGCGCGCGGCGATGTCCTCGTAGTGTTTGCCCTGGGGCGAATTGCGCACGAACTCATTATTCCAGGAATGGGTGCGATGCAGCGACGCGTAGCCGCCGCGCGTGAACGCACGAATGATGTTGAGCGTGGCCGTGGACGTGTGATACATCTTGAGCAGACGCTCGGGATCCGGTACGCGCGCCTCGGGCGTAGCCACGGCGCTGTTCACGGCGTCTCCGCGATACGAGTTCAGCTCGACGCCGTTCACCGTTTCCATGTCCTTGGAACGCGGCTTGGCGAACTGCCCGGCGATACGGCCCACCTTGATGACCGGCTTTTCACCCGCGTAAGTTAGAATCACCGCCATCTGCAACAGCACTTTCAAACGGTCCCGAATCTTATCCCCGGTGCAATCCGCGAATTCCTCGGCGCAGTCTCCGCCCTGGAGCAGAAAAGCTTTTCCTTGCGCGGCTTCCGCCAGGCGATTTCTTAAGGACGCGATTTCCCCCGCGAAGACCAGCGGCGGAAGTTTGGACAATTCCCCCAGGACCGAACCATAGGCTTGCTCGTCAGGCCAGTTGGGTTGTTGCTTGGCGGGAAAATCGCGCCAGCTGGAGCGATTCCATTCGCCGCGCTCGGGCGCGCTGGTTTGGGTTTCGGCTGTTTGTGATTCAGACATTGAAAAAATCCTTGCTGGTCCTTGATTTCGCGCCCCGGGAGTCGCGTCAACGGCTTCGCGATCGGAGGGCCGCTCGGAAAAACTTTCCGAACGAACAGCCCCAGGGAAAGATTCAGGCAGGGGACATAATCGCCCCCGTCACGCTCCGATAAAATCCAGTGCGCGCCTTTCCGTCCACCAGAGGGGCCCGCCCCCCACGTCGCGCAGGGCTTGGGCGTGAATGAAGCCTACGTGCCCGCCTCGCTCCGGCAGCTCGACATGAAAATAAGAAGAATCCCGGGCGATTTCAATGGGAGAACAGGCCGGAGTCAGAAAAGGGTCATCGGCCGCGTTCACGAGCAGTGTGGGAATGCGGATGCGATGCACGAACTTCACACTGGCACAGGAACCCCAGTAGTCCAGGGCGCCCTTGAAACCGTGGATGGGGCCCGTAAAGCGATCGTCGAATTCCCGAAAACTGCGCATGTCCTCCATGCCTTCCAGATTGAAAAGCTCAGGAAAGCGCGCGTGCTTGGCCCGCATCTTTACCTGAAGCTCCTTGAGGAATTGCCGCATGTAGATGCGATTGGAAGGCGCGGCCAGCTTTTCCGCCGAACTGGTGAGATCGCACGGGACCGAAAAGACGACGGCGCTCTTGATACGGCGGCTCAGGCGAGCGCCTTTTTCGCCCAGGTATTTCAGGGTAATATTGCCGCCCATGGAAAACCCCACCAGGGCGATCTCCTTGTATTGCTTCTCCTTCAACGCGCGCGCCACGACGAGACCGAGATCGTCCGAAACGCCGCTGTGATAGGAACGCGGCAGCAGATTCATTTCGCCGCCGCAGGTTCGAAAATTCCAGGCCAGGGCGTCCCAGCCCCGGCGATTAAAGGCCCGGGCCATGCCGCGCACATAATGACGATCCGTGCTGCCCTCCATGCCGTGGGAGATGAGCACCAGGCGATGGGTCGGCGAAGTGGTCTTCGCTCGGGACCAGTCCAGATTCAAGAAATCGCCGTCAGGCAGGGTAATGCGTTCACGCTCATAATGCACGTCCCGGACCTTGCGAAATATCGCCGGAAGCAAGGTTTGAACGTGGGGGCCGCCCAGCGGAAAGCGCGGGCGAAAAGTTGACGGACCGACTACGGGCATGGCGGGGCGAGCTCCTATGATTCCGATTGCGCGCGCGAACTGGCGACCCGGTGCTTCCAGAATTGTTTGAGTTTTTTAATCATCGCCGGGTAAACGATATATTCCCGAAAAGGCTGAATGGCCTTCATGTAGAAGCGCGTAAACGCACCGGTTTCGCGTACATAAATCGCCCAGTAGAGAACATAACCATCGCCGTCCTTCCCGGGAACCATCACCTGCAACAGGAATGCGTGCACGGTGCGATTTATTATTTCGCCCAGCGATTCGTTTTCGAAATCATAAACCAGACGAAACGGCCCCTGAAAGGCTCCGGGCTCCCGACGGCTTCGCGCGCGATCTTCTTCCGTCAATCGGTGAACGAATGATTCGGCCTGTGGTTGGGCAGGCGCATCGTCGTCCCAACCGAAAATTCGCCCCAGGAAAAATCGTAACTTGAAAAGAAAGGCCGCGGGACCGCTCGCCCGCATGGATTCGCCGCTTTCAAGGAAGGGATCCAGGGCGCTCAAATTTCGTCCCGGGCCGCCGCCCGAAAGTTCAATGCGCCATACATCATGCAAGGCCGCGTCCCCCAGGAATTCATGGGCGCGCAGGGGCAGGTTCCGGAATTTGGAAGGTTCCTCTTTCATGGGACCAATGCAATACGGGGGAACATGCCCCAGGGGTCAAGCGAACCGGCCGGTGATTCCACTTGACATCTTCTCGGCGAAAAAGGGTTTATAGGTTGTACAGGCATGCTCTCCCCCGGCACCAGAGAACTTCAGGCGTATCGCGTTTCCTACGGTCTTCGACTGTTGTCCGGCCTGGTTTTTCTGGGACTGACCCTTGTGTTCAATCGCCCCTACCTGGCGATGATCGGGACCGCCTATATGCTGGTGGCCGTTCCCTGGGCCCTGTTGATTGAATTTCGCTTCGAAGCGGCAAGCAGACTCCGGGGAGTCGCCTATTTACGCCGCGTTTTCGACGTCACGATTCTGACTTTATTCATCTACCTGACGGGACACGTGCATTCGCTGCTGGTTTTCGGTTACGTGGTCATCACCGCCCTTTCGTCCATCAAGGAGGAGCGCCATGTAGGCATCATGGCCGTCGTCTATTCGTCCCTGTCCTTCGCGACTCTCTCGGCCCTGATCTGCTCCGGAACCATTCCGCCCATGGACCTTTTCGCGCCGGCCCAGGCGCCGTCGCTCATCTACGGAATCGCCGGCCCCGTCTTTCTGGCTCTCTCGTGCACGGCCGTGAATCACATCGTCTACAATCGCTATCATCGCGCCGAGGAATCGCGCATGGCGGCCGAGGCGGACAAGCGCGCCGCGGAAGCCGACAAGAAAGCAGCGGAGGCGGAAAACGAAAATTCGATTCTCGCGGCGGTTATGGCGGAAAAGGCGCGCCTGGAAGTGGAAGCCTATAATGAGTTCGCGCGCCTGCTCAACAGCACCAGTTCCTTCGATGAGATCATCGAGCGCATCTTCGACTACATCCAGGAACACTTCCCGGTGGATTCCATCGTGTTGTATCTTTATGAATCCGAAGAAAATCACCTGGTGCACCACAGTTCGCGGTTCATCGAAAAAACCGATCCGAACGGCATTGAAACCGTTCGCAACACGCCCATTCCCATGAACGAAAAGGACGGCGGAGCACACTGGTTCGCCTTCAAGAAAAAGCGCCATCTCTATTTCCCGCGCATTCGCAAAGCCGTGGACGGCTTCGACCGTCTCATCGTGGAAACCTTCAACCTCAAGTCCTTCCTGACGATCCCGCTGGTTATCAAGGACGAGACCTTCGGCGTCATCGATTTCACGACGTATTTTCGCAGTTTGACGCTGGGACGTGAAGACCTGCAGAGTATTTCCGCTTTCTGCGAACAAATCGCCGGGGCCATGAAATCCTCGCTGCTGGTTCATGAAGCCGAAGCCGCCCGCCGCGAGGCCGATCAGGCGCGCCTGATCAGCGAAACGGCCACCGCCGAACTGACTCGCCTGAGCGCGGTCACGCGGGAGGTGAACGCCTCGGGCAACCTGGATTGGATCCTGGATCGGATCTTCGCGTTCCTGGAAAGCAATTACGACATCGAGGGCATCTGGCTTCAGTTCATCGACCAGGACGCCCAGGAACTGTATACATATCGCACCACGAAACCCGAAAACATTACGAAGGAACAACTGGACTTCATTCGGAACTATCGCGTACCCCTGGGACCGGGCGGCGGCATTACCTGGGAAGTCTACAAGCGCAAGAAACCCTTTTACATACCCCGGCGACCGAAAACCTTCATCTACGACTTCGACAAGGTGCTCATGGAAACCATGAGCATCGAATCCGTGCTCTTCGTCCCCCTGAGCATCAACGACGAAGTCATCGCCGTGATTGTTTTCACGAAACTGGGCAAGGTGATGCGATTGAAGCGCGCGCAGATTGACGGCATGTCGCGCTTTTGCGATCAAATCGCCGGCGCCATAAACAATTCCCGCCTCCATACGGAGAGCGAGATCTCGCGCATGATGGCCGAACAGAACTTGAAGGAAATCCAGACCCTGAAGAACCAGCAGGACCTGGACTACTACCTCACCTCGAATTTGATCGAACCCCTGCAAGGCATCAAAATTCAAAGCGAAACCGTGGAGGTGGAGGAATTCACGCGCCAGAAGAAGAGTTTTCCCTACAAACGCTGGAACTGTGAAATCGGCGGCGACATCAACGTGGCCCACTCCGTTCGACTCAAGGATCGCCCTTTCACGGTGTTTATGAACGCGGACGCCATGGGCAAATCCATCCAGGGAGCCGGGGGCATCCTGGTCCTGGGCAGCGTTCTGCGCATCATCATCGAACGCACGTCGCGCACGCGTTATCAATATCCCGAGCAGTGGCTGAAGAACACCTTTCAGGAACTGGATTTGATCTTTCGCACGTTCGAGGGATCCATGTACATCAGTTTGATTCTGGGCATGCTGGACGACAACTCGGGTATCATCTACTACATTGCGGCGGAACACCCCCATTCGGTTTTGTATCGCGGCGGACGCGCCGAGTTCGTGGAACCCCGACACGAATCCCACAAGCTGGGTTTCACGCTGGGCCAGAGGCGCATTGCCGTGAATCTTTTTCGCCTGGTTCCGGGAGATTCCTTTCTCTCCGGTTCGGACGGACGCGACGATATCGAAATTCGCGGCGCGGAGGGACGCGAGGTAAATACCGACGACGAACTATTCCTGCGCCACATCGAAAAGGCCGGAGGCGATCCGGAGCAGATCTTCGACGTCACGCGCGAAGACGGCACCC
>CAZGYS010000107.1:0-13574 GCA_964530305.1 uncultured Leptospiraceae bacterium | reverse complement strand
CCATCAAGGACGAAGCCGCCTGCTGAACCCGGTCATGCAGGAAGCGATAAGTTACAAAAAGCGGATCGCCGCCGTCTCCGCCTTCCTCGGCTTTCTCGATGTACTTATACCCATCACCCTCGGGCACGAGCATACCCATCTGCAAAGAAGGGCGCAGCAGTTCGGCTGTTTCCAGGGGAGTTTTTTCCTTTACCAGGGCCAGGGTTGCCAGATCGAATTTATTGCCGACACACGAGGCCAGCTTCAGTACGTCCTGCTCCTCGGGCTTCAGTTTCTGAATTTTGCCGGCAACCAGTTCGACGACATTGTCCGTAATGCCCTGGGCTTCGATTCGGGCCAGGTCCCAGTCCCATTTGCCTTGCACGAAGTTGAAGAGCTTCTCTTGATAGAGGGTTTTCAAGAATTCATTTACGAAGAACGGGTTACCATCCGTCTTCTTCTGGATTAGCTTCGCCAGGGTTTCGGTTTCGCGTTCGCTGCTTTGCAGGGTTTCCGAAACCAGTTCATTGATGTGCCCGGCTTCCAGCGGCTTGAGGGTAATGGTTTCAATCTTGGCGCCGACCTTGGTAATTTCATCCAGCGTTAGAATAAAGGGGTGGGTCGGGCTGACTTCATTGTCGCGGTAGGCACCCAGCATGTACAGGTATTCAATATCAGGATCCGAAAGGATCAACTTGAGGAGGTCCAGCGTCGCCGAGTCCGCCCACTGAAGGTCGTCCAGAAAGATTACCAGCGGGTGTTCGCGCTTGGTAAACGTACCCAGGAAGCTCTTGAAAACAAGATTGAAACGGTTCTGAGCCTCGGTGGGAGGCAGTTCGGGAACCGGCGGCTGCTTTCCGATGATGAGTTCAACCTCGGGAATTACATCGACGATGACCTGGCCGTTGGGACCCAGCGCATCGAGCAGTTTCGCCTTCCACTCTTCCGTGCGCTCCTTGCTCTCGGTCAGCAGCTGCTTCGCGATGTCCTGGAACGCCTGAATAACAGCCTTGTAGGGAATGTCCCGCTGGAACTGGTCGAATTTACCGGACGCGAAATACCCGTGCGTCTTGACGATGGGCTTGTGGATCTCATTGATCAAGGCCGACTTTCCAATACCGGAAAAACCCGCCACGAGGGTAACCCGGGTGGTACCCTCGCAGACCTTGTCGAAAGTCTTCATGACGCTGTCGATTTCGTTCTGGCGACCGTAGAGCTTCTGGGGGATTTGAAATTTGTCGGACACGTCCCGCGCGCCCACGGTGAAGTCGCTGATCTTGCCTTCTTCTTCCAGCTGTCGACGCGCTTCCTCAAGATCCGCCTTGAGACCGTAATCGCTCTGATAGCGATTCTCCGCGTTCTTCTCCAGAAGCTTCATCACGATATCCGAAAGCGTCCGCGAGATGTTCGTATTCATCAGGTGCGGGGGTTCGGGGATCTTGGCGATATGGCTGTGCACGAGCTCCATGGGATCTCGTGCTCGAAAGGGCAGCACGCCGGTCAGCATTTCGTAGAAGAGCACACCCAGGGAATAAAAGTCACTGCGATAGTCGATGGCCCGGTTCATGCGCCCCGTTTGCTCGGGGGACATATAGGCCAGCGTGCCCTCCAGGTGATTCGGGCTCATGATGTTTTGGACTTCTCGGGATAGGAAAGTCGAGATTCCGAAATCCGTGATTTTGACCTTCTTCGTTTCTTTATTGTAGATTACGTTGGAAGGTTTGATGTCCTTGTGAATGATGCCGTGCCGATGAATATCTCCCAGCGTGCTTGCCAGGGAAATGGCAATGTCCAGGAACATTTTCGTGTCGAGTTTTTCGCCCTCCAGAACGCGGTTCAGGGATACGCCCTGGAAATCCTCGGACACGAGGACATAAGTATTTTTGTATTTCTCCAGCCCGTAGGTCTTCACCACCCCTTCCAGGTCCAGTTCACTGGCAATCTCATACTCACGCTTGAACCGGGATAAATCCTTCAGAGTAGGATATTCATTGGTGGAAATCTTCAAGACTACAGGCAACTGGTCCTGATCTCGGACGGCGCCGAAGATGAGGGTTTTTTCCCCATTGAAGATTTCCCTGTTTACCTGGTACCCGGACAGTTCGAGCGTAGGGCGGTTTATCATGTAAAGACTCCTCTTGCCGATTCTCATTCCACGCAGAGTATATAACAAAATTAGTAGTGATCCGGGAGGACCACGGGGGAATGAGAAAGGATAATTCTGAAACCGTGCCGGCTAATATGTCAAGAGAAAACGACACACAGCCCGGATAATCGGGTATGTTTCAGAATGAGGAAGAGTCCGTTACAAGCGGAGACGAAAAACAGGCCGCGCCGAGCGCGGCCATGGTCGCGCGCGCGACTAAAATTTCTCTTCAACGAAGTCGTGCAAAGAGCCTACGACTCCCAGGGACTGAAGCAACAGCAAAAAGTCGTAGCTGTGCCAGTCCTCGGCGACTTTTCCGTCTTCCAGACGAAACATACTGGTGCCGGTAATCGTAAACTCATCGCCATTGGCTTCAATATTGAGCAGACGCTCCTTATGAGTGCCCTGCATCCAGTAGTGGGCGGCCACCATATCGCCATTGCCGAAGATTTTTTCGATGGTGAAACGAAGATCGGGAATCGCATCCCTGAATTTCGTCAGAAGTTCCAGAATAGCGTCGTGGCCAATGACGCCCGGGCCATAGGGATCATGCCGAGTATACTCGGGCGTATATACTTCCGGGATGATTTCGGCCTTACCTTCGGACCAGAACTCACCCAGAACGCGTTTTACAACCGCTATGTTCTGATTTTCATCTTTTTCCATTTCACTCATCGTAGTAGCGCTCCCCAATCGCCGAAAGCGGAATCATAATTTCGAGTCGGTTTCATCCGGCAAGGTCTTGATCAAGGCATTCAGCTTATCGCTCAAGACTCTCATCAAAAACTCACGGTGACTCAGCAGATAAAAATGATTTCCCGGCAGCAGCGTATAGCGAAACTCATTGCTGGTTTCTTCCTTCCAGTAGCGAATATCATCCTTATGGACTAGCTTATCGTTCACGCCGCCGAAGCACGTGATGGGAAAATCAAAAGGTTCTTCTTTTATATACGTAAATCCGCTCAACAGGTCCACATCCGCGCGCAAGAGCGGACCGGCCATGCGCATCAACCCGATGTTTTTGAGGATGACCGGATTGGTTCCGTCCAGCGTGCGAAAGAATTCGTCGATGTCGCCCGTGTTCAAGCGACGGACCTTGGACTTGGCCTTATCCGCCGGCAACTGGGGTCCCATCATGGACGAAATGAACATTTGTTTGGGAACGGGCCATTTGTCCTCACCCTCGCTTTTCGCCTGGCGACGAATCTGACGGGCGGTTTCGTAAGATACCATGGCTCCCATGCAATGCCCGAAGAAGGCATAGGGTTTTTCCCGCAAGTAGTCCTGAAGACCGTTGGACAGCGCCTGCGCCAGGGGAAAGAAGTCCCGGTATGGCGTTTCGTTCATGCGATTTTCGCGGCCCGGTAATTGTATGGAGCAAACCTCGACCGTATCGGGCAGGTCCTGCCACCAGTTCTGAAAAATGGATTTCGCGCCGCCGGCGTAATGAAAAGTAAACAAGCGCATTTTCGCGTCCGGATTGGGATGAGTGACGTCCACCCACAGATTGCTCGCCTCCTGTGAGCTCGCCCCCGATTTTCGGGACTTTTCCGCGCCCGCCGCGGGCCCTTTGCCGCCCGCCGCCGCGGCGCCCTTCTTGCCTCTCGCCAGCAACACCTGCCTGGCTCGGGGAGAGAGCTTTTCCACAGTTCGCTTCGAATTATCCAGTTGTGTGTTCATTTTGTTACCAATCCTTCGCGGGCAATCCTATCTTTTCATACGCCCTGAGTTTAGAGTTTATACATTCATGATGGTTACGGCGATTTATTTGCTGCTGAAATCCACGCGTTTAACCGGGACAAGTCTTACCCCCGCCCTTCCCCGGCCTCGGCCATGGCTCGATTCACGGTTTCGCTGTCCCGCTCCTCGGCCTTGTTTTGCACGATCAGCGCGGCCATATCCGCGATGGTCGGCGATTCAAGAAACGCGGCCAGGGGAATGGTCACGTTGAACTCATCCGTCATGCGAGCCAGCACGCGCAGGGCGTACAGCGACTGCCCGCCCTTATCAAAGAAGTTGTCCCTGATGCCGATATCGTCCCGACCAATGATGTCCGCCCAGATACCGTAGATCAAACCCTCCACCGGAGTTCGGGGTTTGTTGGCGTTCTTATCCGCCGCTCCGTCTCCGACATTGTCCGCCTTCGCGGCCGCCTGGCCGGTGATCATGGATTCAGGCAGATGATCCAGGATAATGAATTTCTCCGGGATCAAATAATGGGGCAGGCGAACCTGGAGAAACGCTCTCAATTGAGCCACGGACAGTAACTGCTTGCGCGTATAGTGCATGAAGAACTGGCGTAACTTCTCGCGAGCCGGCGCGCCCTCCGCCATGCTGAACTTGAATCCGCCCCGGGAAGCGTCGGCCCATACCAGCTTCGCTCTTAACTTAATCTTACCGGACACGCCCGGCAGTTCAATTGAAATGCGATACAACTCCCCCTCGGGCCAGTCACGGGGCACTCCCGTCAGAGTGATATCGTTGATGGATATACTCTCGGAAATCAACGGCACTTCGGGGCGCCCCTTGGCGTCGCCGGAGAGGGCCTCACCCACGCACGAACGACTCATGGGGACGCGAAACTCCGCCGGCTTCTGCGAAACGGACAGGGCTTCCATTTCAATAATGTGCGCCATGCTGATGCGCAGCAGGGATTGGTTCATGGGACTATGCTTGAAGTGAATACCGGCGCGCTTGCCTTCGTCGTCCACGCGCTTCACTTCGCCGTCCAGAACGACTTCATTGGTAATGCCCGGAAGAATGAGTTTAATCTTAACTTCCAGATCGGCCTTGAGGAAATCCGGAATATTCACCAGACTCATGCCGGAAGGAGAAATATCGTCGGCAATCAGCGCCGATTTTTGACCGTCTTGAGTTTCGACTTCGCACTTGATCAAAATGGTAAGTCGATCGACGATTCGCCGCGAGGCGATGTAGGCCAGCAAGCCGGTCCCGCCCACGTCGGGTCGGCTTACGACTTTCGCCTGGCGAATAGCCGGGTGCTGTTCCAGGGAAGCCTCCAGTTCCTCCAGGTTGACTTCCAGACCGCGCACGCGTACGCGATTTTCCAGACGTCCCAGCAGTTCGATATTTCCATCGGGTCTGCGCAGCCCCTTCAGGCCGGAGCGATAGACGCGCCGCCCTTTGACGGACTTAACGGGAATGCCGCCTTCCAGAAAGCGTTCCTCCGTAAGTTCCGGTTCATCGCGATAGCCCACCGCCAGACTATCACTGGCGATGTAAATCTGCCCGGCGATGCCGTCCGGAATGGGTTGATGCGCCTCATCCAGAATCAAGATGTCCACGCCCGGCAGAGCACTGCCGATGGGCAACATGGCCGGCCAGCCCACCGTGAGGGACTTCATCGCGTAGTCGGAAATTAGACCCGACTCCATGGTTGCGTACTGATAGTGCAGTTCGCAACCGGGCAATGCCTTGAGCATGATCACGATGTCCTGCGTAATGTAGAGACGTTCGCCTACCGCGTAAATCTCCCGCAGGTAATACGGCCGAATCTCCTGTTCCACGGAAACCTCGGCGATGGTATTGAGCACGGAATAGGGCAGGAAGGCGCGCTCCACCGATTCCTCGATGAGAAAATGCACCAGTTCCGCTTCACGATTTACGAACTCGGTCGGCGGTTGAATCAGAGTCGCGCCGGCGGCCCAGGTGGATACGACTTCCATCAGGAAGTAATAGGAATTCAAGGAAGCCAGTTGCAGGGAACGCGAAGCAAACTTCATCGTGGAGCCCTGCATCTGTCGCGCCACCGAGTTCAAGATACTTCGATGGGAGAGCACAACGCCGCGCGTGTCCTCGCGTCCGCCGTACAGAATCGCGGCGATATCGTGGCCGCCGACTTCGACTTCCGGAGCGGTGGTTGAAAGCTTTTCAATTTTCTTCCAGTCGCCGGGGATGCTGATGATTTCGCCCTTGAACTTGCTTTTGGGCATCTGCCGGGCGGAAGCCAGCAGGCATATTTTCGCGCCGCTGTGGCGACCGATGGACTCCACGATATTGACGGCGGTATCATCGTGCACGGGCACGAAAGCGCCGCCCGCCTTGGCCACCGCCAGAATACCGAGCACGGCTTCGGGGCTTCGAGGCATGAATACCAGCACTGGCTCCCCCGGCTTGAGACCGCGCGCAATGAGATGGTTCGCCAGGCGATTCGCGTTCTCCTCCATGTCCATGTACGTAAGTTGCATGGGGCCGCTCTTGATGGCCGCGACGCCCTTGATCAAATCGACGCGAGACGAAAACAGCTCCGCCACCGATTTGTCCCCGTCGATTTCCATGCGTTCGGCCGAAAAAGGAGATTCAGCTCGAGCCGCCGGGACCGCCGCTTCAATTCGCGGGGGCGCCACGGATAGAGCCTGTTCGGAAGCCTTGCCGTTGAAAATGCCCAGCGCCAGTTCCTCGTAGTGAGCGGCCAGGTCACGAATCTTGTCGGGACTGAACAGTTCCGAATTATAGCGCAGCTCGCCGCGCCACCCGTCCTCGGAACGCGTTACCTTCAGATGCAGATCATGCAGGGCGATATCCCTTTCAATATCCAGGGGCTTCATGTCGAAACCTTCGCCGCGGCTTGCCGCGCGCGGTTCCACATAGGGTATGTATTCCCCGTCGAGGGCGCCGGCTTCCAGCTCGAACATGCACTGAAAGATGGGGTTTCGCCCCGGATAGCGAGGCGGATTCAAGTCGCTTACCAGCGCGGAGAACGGATAGTTTTGATTGGCGAACGCTTTCTTGATCTTCTCGCGCGTCTTCTTCAGGAATTTCGTAACCGTTTGACCGGCCGCGTAATTCGCGCGAATGACGACCGGATTCTGATAAGGTCCGAGAATATCACGGAACCCGCCATCGTGCTCCAGACCCGGGACGCCGACCAGAATATCGTTTTGTTGCGTGTAACGATGCAGCAAGAGCAGCCAGGCGGACAGAAAACGGGTATAGCTCTCCAGGTTGTCTTCACCGCCTTCCTCCGACGCGGCGGGCATCTTGAGCGAGTCCGGCAGATCGAAGATAAAGGTTTCGCCCATGTTTTGCAGGGTCTGGGGCCTGGGAAAATCCAGCGGCATCTGGAGAATGGGCAGTTCGCCCGAAAGTTCCTTCTCCCAGAACTTTCGCGCCTGTGCTCCCTTCGCGCTCTCCAGCTTTTCGCTCTGGTTCTTGACGAAATCGCCGTAACCCTTCTCCAGGGCCGGCAGGGAGGCCGCGTCGCCGTTGAGTTCCGCGAAATACAACTCACCCAGTTCCCGGGTCAGCGCGTGCAAGGTGTGGCCGTCGGCGATGAGCATGTGCGCGGAAAGCAGCAGAATGTAATCGCGATCCTCGGGTTTCTTTTCCGCGAGCGCGTTGTCGTCGTCCAGGGCATACAGGCGACAGCGACAGAGGGGACCGTATTCGGCGTAGAACGGGAGATGACTGGCCTCCGTCAAGAGGTCGCCCAGTTCGTCCGCGGTCCAGATGGACGCGTCACCGGCAAAGAAATCCGCCTCCATGGAATCATGCACCAATCGCACCGCTTCCCCTTCCCTTTCCGAGAAAGTAGAACGGAGAATTCCATGCCTCTCGTGGAGAGCTTGAAAGGACTGTTTCAAGATGTCTTCGTTCAGTTCGCCGCGAATGGAAACCGCCAGGCAAACATTGTAGGCCGGGTCCTGAGGGTGCAGGGAATACTGATACCACAGAGCACGCTGCCCGTGGGACAACTCTTCCTCCGCGAAGCTGCCCTGCGCGGTAGCCGCTTCATCCGCCAGCTTGCGCGAAAGCCCTTCGACCACGTCGTTGATCGTGGAGCCGTCCAGCAGCTTGGCCGTGGGCAGGGGCACTTCCAGGACCGACTCCACCACGTTTCGCAATTCCACCGCGAGAATCGAATCGAGTCCCAGATCCCGAAGGGGACTATCGATGTTCAATTTGTCCTCGGAGATACGCATGACGCGCGCCGCGTGCTTGATGACGAAGTATTCCAGAAGGATGCGGCGCTCTTCTTCATCGACTAGAATCAAGTCCTGACGCGTGATTTCCTCATCGTCGTCGATGGCCTCTTTTTCCTCGTCGGCCTCGGAGACAGCTCCTTCTTCCACCGCGCGCAGTTCGTCTTCATGACGTTTCTGCTCGTCCTCGATGAGATCCTTGAGGAGGGAAGACTTAACGGCTTTCGCATAGTAACGTCGGAAACTCAGCCAGTCGATGGACAAAACACCCACGCGAGCGTCCGGTTCGCCCAGCAGACGCTCCATAACCTGAATACCCTGGTCGGGCGAAAAACTAAAAATGCCTTTCTTTTTCAGACCTTCCGTGATCCGACCACCCAGCTCCGTCGTGGCTCCCGAACCGGCGCCTTCCCACAGACCCCAGTTTACATTGGTTACCGGCAATCCCTTGCCGACGCGATACTGGGCCAGGCTGTCCACGAAGGCATTGGAAGCGGAGTAAGAACCCATGCCTTCGGCGAAATTCCCCAGCAGTGCCGCTACAGAGGAGAAGTTTAGAAGAAAATCCAGTTGAGAGGAACGGAACAGTTTATCAAGCAACGCGGCACCCAGCACTTTCGCGTCCAGGGAAGCCAGAAAGGCATCCACGTCGATCTTCATCAAGGACTCCGCGTGAAATACCGCGGCGGCGTGAATGATGCCGCGCACCGGCGGCAGGCCTTCCGTTTCCATTCGCGCCGTCAACGCGCGCATGGCGTCCTCGGAACCCACGTCGCTGGCCGCGGCCAGAACGCGCGCGCCGCCCGCTTCCAGGGCTCGCATGGACTTGATTCGATCGCGAACACGCTCCGGCAAGGCGTCGGGGTTGTCCCACTCTTCGCGCGGCGGCAATTCCGTGCGGCCCGTCAATACCAGATTGCCGGCGCCGCGCTTCGCCAACCACTGGGCAACCACCAGACCAAGACCGGCCTGTCCGCCCGAAACGATGTAGGTTCCGTCCTTATGCAATTGCATGGGACTGGTCTGCTTCTTTTTGAGCTCGTAGCGATTCAAGCGCGAAACGAAACGCTTATCCCCGCGATAGGATATTTGTCCCTCGCCGTCTGGAGACGCGATTTCGCGCAACAGCATGACCGCTGAGTTATCCGAAGCGGAGCCTGAATCCAGATCGATAAGCCCGCCCCAGGAAGCGCCGTGTTCCATTTCAATGGTTCGACCGAAACCCCACAGCAGAGCCGGCAGCGGTTCGGCCGGTTTCGCGCCGGGTTCGGGGTGAACATCGCGCGTCACGATCCAGAGTAGCCCCGAGGACTCGGCCGGCACGAGAGCCTGCACGAGTCTCAGACAGGAGCCCAGTACGGTATCCTGATTTTGTTTCAAGTCGGCCGTGGACAGTTCCTCGTAAGCGGGTAAATCAAGGCCCCAGAGAAAAACCACGCCGTCCAGTTTGTCCGCGCCCTGCTCACGCAAATCCGCGAAGAGGGCCGTGAAATCCTCGGACTCGCCGGGGCGCACCGAATACGCGCCGTCGTCATGACGCGCGAATGCGTCACCACGTTTGACCAGAATCGATTTGCCGTGGGCCTTTTTCAAGGCGTCCGCCACGCCGCCTTCATCGGCGAAGATCAACAGATTGTTCTTAAGTTTCGCGTCGGCCGCTTCGCGATTCGCTTCCTTCCATTCGACTTCATACAGCCAATCGCCGTAGACTTTCTCGGAGAACGCCTTCTTCGTCTTGCCTCCGCTGGGCGCGGCGGAAGGGTCCCAATCAATCCAGTACTTCTGCTTGTCCCAGGCGTAATTGGGAAGTCGCAGGCGCGGACCACTGACGGGATATACGATGTCCCAGTCCAGGGGATAACCCGCGGCGTGCAAGGCGCCCTGGGAGCCCCACATGGTAATGTTCTCATCCTGATTTCGCCTGAGCGAAGGCAGAACGGTTCCGGAGGCTTCGCGATGCTGCAGGCACTGGGAAACCGGCACCGACAATACCGGGTGCGGCGCGATTTCCAGATAAATATCGTAACCGTCCTCAATGAGTCGGTCCACCGTTCCCGCGAAGAGTACCGGGCTACGCAGGTTCGTGGGCCAGTAGTCGGGGCCCGCTTCCGCGCCGTCCATGGGGCCGGCGTGAACCGTGGAATAAAATTCGACTTCCGTGGTCATGGGCTGAATGCCCTGGAGCGATTCGCCGAATTCCGCGCGCAGGGGTTCCATTTGCGGACTGTGGGAGGCGAAGTCCACCGACTCCAGCAGTCGACAGAAGATGTCCTTCTTTTGCAGGTCATCGAGGACTTTTTCGAGCGCCGCCGGTTCGCCGGATAGAACGGTCGAATTGGGACCATTGTTGGCGCCCACGGAGAGCTTGTCTTCGAGTCCTTGAATGGCTTCCTTCGCCTGCTCCATGGAGAGGTCCACGGCCGCCATGCGCCCCTGCCCCGTTACCGTCTGGATCAAACGTCCACGATGATAGATTACGCGCACGGCGTCCTCGAGATTAAGGGCACCGGCAACGTGCGCCGCGGGGACTTCGCCCATACTGTGGCCCAGCACGGCGTCCGGCATGACGCCCCTGGACTTCCAGAGTTCGGCGATGGCCACTTGATAGGCGAACAAGGCCGGCTGGGTGTACGCGGATTGCCCCAGGCGCGTTTTCTCCGGGTCGGTGGTCATTTCCTCGATCAAGGACCAATCGGCATGTTTCCGAAATTCGGCGTCCGTGCGCTCCAGCGATTCGCGAAATACTTTTTCACGGGCCAGAAAATCCGGATTCAGCGGCCACCAGGTGGGGCCCTGTCCGGAGAAGAAGAAGACCAGGTGCGGGCGGGTCTTGGCCGTGCGGGCGGAATTAAAACCGTAACGGTCCTCGCCCCGGGCGAAAGCCTGTAAGCTCTCAATGAAATCGCCGCGCGATTCGGCCGCGCCCGTGAGGCGAAAGTCATGTTGCGTGCGTCGCAGGATTACCTCACGCCCCAGGTTGTCCGCGCCGCGTTCCCATTCATCGTCGCTCATTTCACCCAGCAGGTCGGCGTAGGCGCCGGCTTGATTCTTGAGCGCTTGCTGGGTTTGCGCGGACAGAGTCAGCAATTTAACCTTGCGGTCCGCGGGAACGGGCTCCGCCGCGCGAACGTCGGGTCCCTGCTCCAGAATAATATGCGAATTACTACCGCCCGCCCCGAAGGAACTGACGCAGCCCAGGCGACTGGCCGCGTGTTCCGGCCAATCGCGGCTTTCCAGGGGAATCACGAAGGGCGTGGACTCCAGATCCAGCTCGGGGTTGGTTTGCTTGTAGTTCAGGTGCGGCGCGATGCGATTCTCGCGCAGGGACAAAATGACCTTCATCAGACCGGCAATACCCGCCGCCGATTCCAGGTGACCGATGTTGGTCTTGACTGAGGAAATATAAGCGAACTTTTCCGCCGCGCGCTCACCGTAGACCCGGGCCAGGGCTTCCACTTCAATGGGATCCCCCAATGGCGTTCCGGTACCGTGAGCTTCGATACAAGAAATTTCGTCCGGCTGAATGCCGGCATCGTTCACGGCCGCGCGAATGCACTGTTCTTGAGACAGACCGTTGGGCGCGGTAAGCACGCTGGTGGTTCCATCCTGATTCACGGCCGAGCCCCGAATGACGGCCAGGATATCATCGCCGTCGGCGCGGGCATCCGAAAGACGCTTCAAGACGACGACGCCGCAACCTTCGCCGCGAACGAAGCCGTTGGCCCGTGAATCGAAGGTAAAACACTGCCCGTCGGGCGAAAGCATCTGGTTTTTGCTGTAGGAGATATAGGCGTGGGGACTTAAGATCAGATTAACGCCGCCCGCCACGGCCAGGTTGCTTTCGCCGTCGCGCAGACTGCGACACGCCAGGTGCACGGTATGCAGCGAAGAGGAACAACCGGTATCCAGGGTAATGCTGGGGCCCTTCAAGTCCAGATAGTAGGACAGGCGATTGGCCACGAACATGTGCAATGTTCCGATGGATGAATAGCCGTCGATGGCGCGCAAGTCGGTATTCGTATTCCAGGAATACTCCATGCCCGTGGTGCCCACGTAGACGCCCGTGGAACTGCCGCGCAACTGGTCCATGGTCATGCCGGCGTTCTCGAAAGCTTCCCAGGCCACTTCGAGAAGAAGCCTTTGCTGCGGGTCCATGGAGATGGCCTCCCGGGGAGAGATACCGAAGAAGCCCGGATCGAAGGAATCAATTCCGTCGATAAAACCGCCGTAGCGCGTGGCGATTTTACCGGGCACGCTCGCGTCGGGGTCAAAGTAGTCGTCGATGTCGAAGCGATCTTCCGGAACTTCCGTAATGGAATTGCGTCCGTTCAGCAAGTTATCCCAGAATTCCTCCGGACTGGACGCGGCCCCGGGAAAACGGCACGCCATGCCGACCACCGCGATTGGCTCTCGGCTTCCGCCGCCTCCTCCCGCGCTTAACTTTTGCTCCAGGTCCTGGATTCGCCCTTTCATGCGGTCGAAAGTTTGAATCGCCTTTTCAAGTAGCGCGTCCTTGTCGATGTCGGTATTATTGCTCATATTTATTCTCTAAGTTTTCGCCTGTTCAGAAATCGAGGCTATTTAATCGGTCCATCAGGGCTTGCGCCTTATCCTCGGTTCCTTTCGTTTCCGTTTTCGCCGCCGGTGCTTTCGCGGCCGGCGAGGGTTTCACCGGTGGGGCTTTCGTTGCCGCCGCCGGTTTCGCAACCGCCGGTGCCTTCGCCGCCGCGGGTGCTTTCAACGCCGGTGCTTTTGCCGCGGCGGATGCTTTCGCGTTCGCTCCGGCGCCCTTCTCCACGAGATGGTCGGTCAAAAGATCAATCGTCGGGTACGTCAGGGCCACGGTGGCCGAAAGCTTAACATTCAGTTCACGTTCCAGAATATTACGCACTTCCACGGCCATCAGGGAATCCATGCCCAGCACGCCCAGTTGCTTGCCGGGATCGATTCGGGCCGGAGCGGTCTGCAGCACCTTGCCCACGACACCTCGCGTGATATTGAAAATCGCCTCGCGATCGGACGCGGGAGCCGGTGGCGGTTCGGGCGGTCCGGGAATGCCGGCCGGTACGTCCGAGGGCTCGGCCTGAACCGGAGCGGCCGGAGCAGGAGCAGCCTTCGCCGCTTTTTCCACCAGGTGGTCCGTCAACAGGTCTATGGTGGGATAAGTGAGCGCCACCGTAGCCGAAAGCTTAACACCCAGTTCTTTCTGTAAGAGATTCCGGACTTCCACGGCCATCAAGGAATCAAGTCCCAGAACCCCGAGTTGCTTCCCGGGATCAATTCGATTGGGAGCGGTTCCCAGCACCTGCCCCACCAGCTTGCGAGTCAGGGTAAAGATTTCATCGCGATCCGCGGCCGGAGCATCCGCGGGGGTTTCGCCGCCGCTCGTTTGCGGAGCGGCCGCCGCGACCTCGACGGGGGTTTCGACTTCCGGTTCAGTCGGCGCGTCTTCGCGGGGCGCCAGTAAATCGAAGGCGGCGGATTTCGCGGCCGGAGGATAAGCATCG
>CAZGYS010000106.1:0-13597 GCA_964530305.1 uncultured Leptospiraceae bacterium | reverse complement strand
TGTGCAGAAAGAGAAGGATCGCGAACGCCTCAAGGCCATGAAGGGCAAGCTGGCTGATTTGAAAAAGATCTACGTGGTGGAATCCGACGACGGCGATTTGTTCGAAGGCGAAGACGGACTCGTTTCCCTGATGAAGAGTGGAGAAGAGGCTCTGAAGATCAACGCGGACCTGGCTCGGGATCGCCTCAAGCTCACCGACCCCCGCGCCATGGCCACGCTTACCTACACCAGCGGCACCACCGGTACGCCCAAGGGGGTCATGTCCAATCAGCGTAGCTGGCTGTATACCCTGACGAAAGTTTCCGAGCGCATCGGTTTCGGCCCCGAGGATCGAGTCGTGAGTTTGCTGCCGCCCTGGCACGTGTTCGAACGTGGTCTGGAATACGGCGTGTTGATGCACGGCATCTCGGCCGTCATTACGGACCCCACGAAACTCAAGGACGAACTCAAGGATTTTCAACCGACGGTTTTCCCCTCCGTGCCTCGTATCTGGGAAACGGTCTACAATGGAATCATCGCCAATGTTAAGAAGCAACCCGAGAAGAAACAAAAGCTGTTCTTTTTCTTTCTAAAGATCGGCGCGGCCTGGGCGCACTGGAAATCCGTGCTGCTCAATTACGATAAGCAGGTTACGAAGCCTTTCTTCTTGTGGCACTGGATTAAGCGCGGTTTCGCCGTCGACATGTTGCTGCTGTTGATGCCCTTGAAGTTCCTGGCAAACAAGCTGGTCTTCAGTAATATCAAGGCTGCCCTGGGCGGTAAGTTGCGCGTCTCGGTTTCCGGTGGTAGCGCCTTGCCGGGCGTCGTGGATCATTTTCTTTCCGCCATCGGCATCACCGTGACCGAGGGCTACGGCATGACCGAAACCTCGGCCGTGATCTCCGTACGGGAGGCGAGTCGCCCCGCTCCGGGAACCGTGGGTCCGCCCCTGTCCGGCTATCAACTGCGCCTCAAGGACGACCAGGGGAATATCATTACCGGCGTCGGCAAGAAGGGCACCCTGTGGGTCAAAAGCGAGATGGTCCACATGGGCTATTATAAGCGCGATGAGCTGAACAAGGTCGTCTTCGACTCCGACGGCTTCTTCGACACGGGCGATATCATGATGCTGAACTGGCGCGGCGAGCTCATGTTCGCGGGTCGGGCCAAGGACACCATCGCCCTGATGGGTGGCGAAAACATCGAGCCGGTACCAATCGAGGACAAGCTGCTCACGTCCGAATACATCGACCAGGTCATGGTCGTGGGAGACGACAAGAAGACCTTGGGCGCGCTCATCGTTCCCAATTTCGATCAAGTCAAGGCGGACGTGCAGGGCATCCCCGCGGATCCCGCGCAATGGAACGACAGCAAGGAAGTCCGCGCCCACTTCAAGGGCATTATCACGAATTTCATTTCGAAGCAGAACGGCTTTAAGAGCTTCGAAGTCGTTCCGGGTAATTGCTTCTATATTATGCCTCGTAATTTCGACGAGGATACGGAGATGACCCGGACCTTAAAAATGAAGCGACCGGTGATTAAGGAAAATCTTGAGAAAGAGATTAATGGGATGTATAGATAGTAAGGTCTAATGGTCGAAGGGCGAAGGGTTGAAGGGTACCTATTCATGAACCCCTTCCACCTTTCGACCCTTAAGCCTTTAAACCCTTCGACCCTCCACCCACCCCTTCACAATATTCCGTTTAATCCTTCGACGATCCGGCACCGTTTTCTTATATTATTCGATTGATGGTTTTCATGCGATTCATGTTTTTAACGTTTGCGCGCCGTGATCAACGTGCTCGGAACCGGGTTCGAGATTGCGCGTAGACTCGGAAGATGTGAATAAGATGAAATTCGACCGTGAACCATTAAATAACTTGACAGGGAACCCGACCCTCAATGTACCGGATGGCGAACTATGCCTGATATAAGTAAGCCCCTAATCGTACAATCCGACCGCACCATGTTGCTGGAAGTGAACAATGAGCACTTCGAGGAATGTCGCGGAATCGTGAGCAGATTCGCCGAGCTCGAAAAGAGCCCCGAGTATCTGCACACCTATCGAATCACGCCGCTCTCGCTGTGGAACGCGGCTTCCAGTAAGCTGGGAGCGGATGAAATCGTCGAAGCTCTGGACAAGTTCTCCAAGTATCCGGTGCCCAAGAACGTGGTCTCGGAAATTCGGGAGCAGATTGCCCGCTACGGCAAGGTCAAGCTGGTCAAGGAACAGGACGGTACCCTGTACATCCAGTCCAATGAGCAGAACTTCCTGAATGAAATCGCGGCGCATCGCACGGTGCAACCCTTCATCGAAAAGCGCGAAGGGGACAAGATTATCGTCGAGAAGAATTACCGGGGCCATATCAAGCAAGCCCTGATCAAAATCGGTTTTCCCGTTGAGGATCTCGCGGGATACGATGAAGGCGCGGCCTACGGTTTTAATTTCGCCCATGAGACCAAGGGCGGCAAGACCTTCGGCATGCGGGACTATCAGCGTCACTCCGTGGAAGTCTTTCACGCGGAAGGCACGCGCGAAGGCGGCTCCGGTGTTATCGTCCTGCCTTGCGGCGCGGGTAAGACCATCGTGGGCATCGGCGTCATGCAAATCGTCGGGGCGCAAACCCTGATTCTGGTGACGAACACCCTGTCCATTCGCCAGTGGAAGAACGAAATCCTGGACAAGACGGACATTCCCGAGGAAGACATCGGCGAATACAGCGGTGAGAAGAAGGAAATCAAACCCATCACCATCGCTACGTACAATATCATCACCCACCGCAAAAAGAAGGGTGGGGACTTTACGCACTTCAACATCTTCAGCGCCAATAACTGGGGCCTCATCGTTTATGATGAGGTGCACCTGCTGCCGGCGCCGGTATTTCGCATGACGTCGGAACTGCAAGCCAAGCGTCGCCTTGGCCTGACCGCTACGCTCGTGCGCGAAGACGGCCTGGAAGAAGACGTGTTCTCCCTGATCGGCCCGAAGAAGTACGACGTGCCCTGGAAGGACCTTGAGAAGCGCTCCTGGATTGCGGACGCGAAGTGTATCGAAGTGCGCTGTGACATGGAAGAGCAGTTGCGCATGAAGTACAGCGTGGCGGACGACCGTGAAAAGTATCGCCTGGCTTCCGAAAACCCCGCGAAGATCAAAACCATCGAAATGATCATCGATGAACACAGTCGCACCAACATTCTCATCATCGGGCAGTACATTCAGCAGCTCGAAGAGATATCCAAGTACTTCGACTTCCCCCTTATCACCGGCAAGACGCCCTTGATGGAACGCGAAAAACTCTACCATGGATTTCGCACGGGCGAGATTCCGTGCCTCATCGTATCCAAGGTAGCCAACTTTTCCATTGACCTTCCGGACGCGCAGGTGGCCATCCAGGTCAGCGGTACTTTCGGTTCGCGTCAGGAAGAGGCGCAGCGTCTGGGCCGCGTACTTCGACCGAAGGAAGGAGACAACATGGCCTTCTTCTATTCGCTGGTCAGCCGTGATACCACCGAAGAGCGTTTCGGTCAGAACCGCCAGTTGTTCCTGACGGAGCAAGGTTATGAATACCAGATCTACACCTTCGAGCAATTCAAGGAATTGAAGGGACAGGTCATGGAAACTATCCTGGCTCATTGATTCGTCAAGCAGTGAATAGTCGTAATTCGTTTCTCGTCGTCGGAAGCCTGATCGTCGCGGGAGTGGTCCTGGCGCTGGTGCCCCTGTATTCGCAGGAGCGCTTCGCGGTCGGCGGCTCCGGCAACGCCGCGGCGAAGGAAACCGTAAAGCTTCTCAATGAGGCTTCTCGCTTGTCCGCCGATGACGACCAATTGCGTTATCGCGGCGCGGGAGGCGATTCCACCGTATCCATTCGCGCCGAATTCATGGAGAAAACCATGACGCCCGGCCCTTCCGCTCGCAAGACGGCCGGGCTTTCGCCGCGTCCGCGTCCGTCCGCTGATTTCTGGAAGGGCCGTTTTCGTCCCATCTTCGTCAAGGCCGTGCGTATTCCCACGCGGCCGGGAGCCGGAGACCCGATTACTCGGCGCTTCGTCTCCATGCGCAAGGGCGGCCTCTTGTATCGCGACGACGGCGGCGACTGGAAGCGACCCACCGGCCTGCCCAGGCGATTTACGGCGGCCGACTACAAGGGTCCGGAACTTCTGCGAGACGTTGAAGACCTCTGGCAAAACCCTCGTCGCCCCATGCATCTGCTGGCGGTGGTCAAGCATCACGTTTTACAATCGAAGGACGGCGGCTCCACCTGGACCGTCATGCGCAAACCGCGACGAGTCGGCGGCAATTACACGGCCGTGAGCGCTTACGTGAGTTCGTCCGGTCGCTTGATTGAAATCTGGCTGGGAACTTCCGTGAACGGAGTCTATCGCCTGCGCGTAAGCGGCGGACGCATCACCCGCGCCCGGGGAACGAAAGAGGCGCGCGGACTTCCCCACTACAAGCACAACAGCAGTAACTGGTTGTTCGAGGAAATTTCCGGACTGGTCGTGGACGAATCCGGACTGGTGCTGGCAACCACGCGCTTTCAATCGGCTCTGTTCATCGCCCGCAGAAACGGACGCTCGCGTCTACGCTTTCGCAAGGTAAGTTTGCCGGGAAAATCGAAATTCGCCATGATCCAATCGCTGGCTTACGGCAAGGGCGGCGCTATTCTGGGAACCGATCAAGGCTTGTGGGTTGTTCCCATGAGCGCCTCCGGTTCGCCCGGGCGAGTGACGCTCAAGCAGGGGAGCGGGAGCGAAACCTTTCTGGGCGTCTATTTGCCTTCGTATCAGGGTAAATTCAGCGTAACCTTCGCGCGTGATAAAGTCCGTAGCGATCTGCCGCGCAACCTCAAGGCCATCTATATTTCGCCGACCACGGCCAAGCGCAAGCAGCGCTACGCGTTCCGTCTGATGGAAAAATACGGCTTCAACGCGGCGGTCATCGACGTGAAAGACGATTTCGGGCGACTGGTCTACGGCAGTAAATTACCCGAGGCCATCGCCATGGGCAATGGACGTCAACGCGCTCCCATCCGACAACTGGTGCGGGACCTGAAGAAAAAGAACATCTACGTCATCGCGCGCCAGGTAGTGTTCAAGGACAATCGCGTCTTTAAGTATCGTCGCAATCGCTATGCGATTCGCACCCGCGGCGGCGGAGTCTGGGTCGGTAAGAACGCGGACGGCACGGATAATATCGAGCGCTGGACGGATACCTATTCCACCTGGGTGCACGACTATAATGTTCGCGTCGCTCGCGAAGTGCTGGAACTCGGGTTCGACGAAGTTCAGTTCGACTATATTCGCTTTCCCACCGACGGCGGCGTGGGGCGAGGCCGCTGGAGGCACCGCCGCGGCGATGCGTATCGCTCCGAGGCATTGGAGTCTTTTTTGCGTCGCGCTCGCGAAAGAATCAGCAAGCCCATCAGCATCGACATCTACGGTTATAATGGTATCTATCGCGTTTCGGGTATCGTCGGGCAGGACCTGGTGGACATGGGCGAATACGTGGACGTGATTTCGCCCATGCACTACTCTTCGCATTTTGGGCCGCGCTACCTGGAACACGTTTCGCCGCGTTTGAATCGCACGCGGGAACTCCTGTTGATGGGCACGGCGCGCCCGGTCGCCATGAGTCGCGGGCGATTCTCCGTGCGTCCCTGGTTGCAGGCTTTCAAGATGTCCGTGGGCCGCTGGGGCTGGGGCGAACCCTACATGGAAGCGCAGATCAAAGGCACGCGCGACGGCGGCGCAAGCGGTTATCTGTGGTGGGGGCCGTTACGTCTCTTCTATTTGCCGGGTCGTGTACATAAACGTCTCGACGGCTGATTTTTTGGCCCGCAAGATTCTTTCTCCGCTTGACGAAGGTCGAACCGGGTGCTAAACTATTTTCGTCGCGTATCATCATGCGCGTTCGCGGAAACCGGTTATGCACCTTGCTAAACGAATTTATACCTACACCGACATTGATAATCTCCCTCCGGGTTCCTATGAAATCATTGATGGGAAGAGGTTATCCATGTCCCCCGCCGGCTTTCAGCACGGCCTCCTGGAGGCTCGTTTCGCGCGATTTCTAGACGAGCACTTGCCGCAAGAGGGCTGGGCCTCCGTCGGGGAAGTTGGTATTATTCTACGGAGGTATCCGCTTCGTCTTCGCGCGGCTGATGTCGTATATGTCAGCAAGCAGACTTCTCCCGAACGGCCGGTTAAGATACTGGAATTTCCGCCTGACCTTGTCGTGGAGATTTTATCCCAGGAAAACGATGTCGCGTACGTGAATGAAAAAACGCAGGACTATATCAAATTCGGTATCCCCTGGATTGTGCTAGTGGATCCGGATAATGAAATCGTGAAAGTTCATCAACCCGGCCAGGCTTTTCCTCGGCAGTATACATTCGCGGACGAATTTGAAATCATGAATGGCCTGCGCCTTTGCGTGAATGAATTATTGAAGTGAATCGCCTTCACGGGTCACTCCCAGGAAATTATGTCTTCTAATTTGATGCCCACGCTTTTCATCGGTCATGGTTCGCCCATGAACGCTATTGAGGATAATGAAGACACGCGCTCCTGGGCGGTCATCGCGGAACGCATGCCGCGTCCGAAGGCAATCCTGTGTGTCTCCGCCCACTGGTGGACGCGGGGGACGTGGGCACTGTCTACCGAGAAGCCGCGGACCATTCACGATTTCGGCGGCTTTCCACGCGCGCTCTTCGAGCAGCAGTATCCGGCGCCCGGAGCGCCGACGGTGGCCGCCCGAGCGGTCGACTTACTGTCCGACTTTGGGGCACAACTCGACGACACCTGGGGTTTGGACCATGGCACCTGGTCGGTCTTAATGCGTATGTACCCCGAAGCGAATATTCCCGTGTTTCAGTTGAGTCTGGACGGAACCCAGCCTCCAGCTCATCATCTTGAGCTGGGCGCGCGCCTGAAGCCCCTGCGCGAAGAAGGAGTGCTGATTCTGGGTAGCGGGAATATCGTGCACAACCTGGGTTTGATGCAGTGGGGGGCACACGGACCCATTGACGGCGGTACGGATTGGGCGGAGGAATTCGATCGAGTCGCGGCGGAGAAGATTCGCGCGGGGGACTTCGACGCTCTGGTAAACTATGAGCAATTGACCCCGGGGGCGCAACTGGCCGTGCCGACGCCGGAGCATTATCTGCCTTTGTTGTACGCACTGGGTGCCGGCGGGGAAGGGGGCACGCCCGAATTCTTCACGGAGAGATTGGTCGGCGGTTCCATTTCCATGCGGTCCGTTTTAATAAGTTGAACGGAATTGTCGGCGGAGCGTCCAAATAAGGGGCGAATTCGAGATTGACATCACCGTAGTCGCGCCGGAAAATCGGGACACTCATGGGCCGGCGCCTGTTCACTCCAGTACTGCTTATCATCGCCCTGGCGGTGCCCGGCTCAACCTTACTTTCGCGATCCTCTCCGGGAAAGTACCTCTTCGAACGTGCTTATCGCCAGGAACGGGATGCTCCCCGTAAAGCCATTCAATTATATCGTAGCGCCGTGCGTCGCGGGCTGGATCGAGAGTTGCGTCAGGCCGCGCGCTGGCGCATGTTCTATCTGTATAAGTCCACGGGCGAATTCATGAACGCTCTGCGCATGGCCGAGAGGCTGGGGCGACATAAAAAGATGAAGTTCGTCATCGCGCAGTTGAAGCGAGACATGCGCCTTACCTGGAAGGTAAGCAAGCCGGCGCTGGTTCACTACATGCGCGGCATGCGCGCCCTGTACGGCTTTCGCGTTCTCAAGGAGAAACGTCGTAGTAGCGGCGAAAGCTTCATGACGCATTTTAACCGCGCCCTGGCCGCCGCGCCGGGGAATCGCATTTTTCGCATGGAAATTATAAATCGCCTGATCGAAAGAGGTCGGGGGGACGAAGCTTCCAACCTGGCGCGAGATTCAGGACTTTCGCTCAATACGCGGCTGCTCCTACGGGCCGACGGTCTGGTGGCTAATAAGGAATACAGGGAAGCGGTCAAAATTCTGCGCCACCTTTCCAATCGCGGTGTGGGTCTTCGGGGCGATGAAAAAGCGCGTATTCTCTATTTACTGGGGCGTATTGAACGGGCGCGGGGTCGCATCCCGGAGGCTGTGCGATACTTTCGTCTGGCCGCGCGTTATGGAAACGCGAAGACCGCTCATCGCCATATCGCTCTCGCGGCCTACGCGCTCTATAAGCGCAAGCTGCCGGTGCAGGCCATGTCTCTTTTGCGGGGGTTGCCCGCCTCGGAAAATCGAAATATTCGCCTGCTGGAGTTAATCCTGCGCGTTCGCGTGGACGGAGACAGGGATTCCAGTCGCCGGTTGCGGGCCATGAAGCCTCGGCTACTGGATCGGGAGCGCAGCGGTCGCGCCACGTATCTTGAAAGAAGAGCGCTCGCGCTCATGAAGAGGCGTCGTCTGTGATTCGGAAGCGACATCTTCATGCCGCGGTGGCGTCCTGCTCCCTGCTCTTTTTCACGGGCGCGCCCGGTTGGTTGAACGCGTCCGGGGACACCGGTAATGCCCCGAGCCAGGCTGAAATCGACGAAGCGGCCCGGGCCCGGGAAGCCCACCGACGGGAAGAGAAGGAATTTCGCGCAACGCGCGAACGGGTGTTGGCTAAACGAGCCGCGGACCGTCGTCGTCGCGCCGCGAAAGTGGATCCGGACCTGGATTCCTTCTGGCGCAAGGAGCAAATTGCTCGTTTCGGTCGGCAATTGATCCTCACTATTCCCCTGGGGCGGCGCGTGATGCTGTACCGGAGTCGGGATCCTCTGCAATTCCACGGTCGTCGGGCGCACATGCATCGCCGCGTGCCGCGCGTGAAGGCCGGCCGACCGGCGCCCCGAGACAAGGTGGACGTAACCTCGCTTCTGAATCGCCGCAAGGGCCATTTCATTTTTCTGTCGGTTCCCGAGGAGCCGGGGTCCGTAAATCTCAAGGGAGACGTGGAGCTCTTGAGCACCGTCATCAACGGCGAAACCTATGATATCGTAAACATCTACTCGGACGGCGTCGACATCCTGCTGGTGGAGATGGAATTACGCGGCCGGGGCGGCATGGCGGGCCGCTTCTTTCACTGGTCCGTGGACCGCATCTACCTGGAACGCAAATAGGCCGGGCACTGAACCTGGTCTTACCTGGTTCAGTGTTCCTCGCGAACCAGTTGGCGCAGAAACTTGATGCGATTGTCCTTATCCGCGGACTTCCATTCCTCCGCTGAAAAATCGGTGATTTCGTATTTTTCCGTCAGGTGCTCCGGTCCCGGCTTGATGAATTCGATCTGAGGTTCGGTATACTTGACGTCCTCCGGCAGCGGCTTTCCGCCTCGGCTGGCCTCCAGCACCATGTCGGGTGTGACGGGTTCATTCAGGCGACGCCCGCGTATCATGGAAACGCGAAAGGGCGTTTCGGGGTTCTTGTCGCGCAGGATCTTGCCGAAGAATTGAAAGCGAATGGTTTGCGCGCCGCTCTTGAGCTTGCCGGACCATTCCGCCGAGGCGATGAAGTTTTTATCGCCTTCACTTTCGCTCAGGTTGGCGCGAAACACGAAGTAGCCGGCCTTGCGCACGTTCACGGGAACGTCGAGCCATAGATGCCCGCCCCGACGATAGTCATGCATGTTCCCGCGAATCTCGGCCACCTGGTGAGGCGTGCTGAACCAATCGGCGCGAATCACATGCTTTAAGCCTTCTACGGTAAGGTGGACGGTCAGATCCAGCGCGCCCCAGTCCTTGCTGGTGGGTCGAATCAAGAAGGTATAGATGAGGTCTTTCGCTTTACGATCTCCATTGGTGCCCGTATCGCCCCGGGCAATGGGCGGCAACGTGGGACGCGGCTTGCCCAGCACGCGCAGACGCATCACGGCTTTTTCGATTTCCACCGGAAGCAGTTTTTCCCCGCCGTCGTGGGGGCGGAAGCAGCGCAGTTCGACGCGAAAGTCGGCCGTGCCGAAGGAGTTGTTGGATTCCGGCTGCAGGGCGCAGCGTATGTCCGAGGCACGGGGCGGAGTTTCGCAGGTAACCCGGCCGTCGGGCCCGCGTTTGCAGCCCTTGCCGCCGGAGATATAGACCACCTGGGCTCGCCGAGTAACTTTATAGGGTTGAATCAGGTCCACCATGCCGGCGTGCAGGGGGCGTGAGTGCGGAGGATACAAGGCCCATTTGCGATAGCGCTCCAACTGTATGGCTGCCGTGGATGCCCCGGGAGCCGGACCGCCGGCTTTTCCTGCTCTACCGGGCCTCGGCTTTGTCGGGTCCTCGTGGGAGCTGATGTAATCATCGTTCCCGTCCGAGTCGGATCCGTCGCCGCCCAGGGTGTATACGATTACTACTATCAGAGCGGCCAGCAGGGCTCCCATGGCCAGGATCATCGCATTCTTCTTATTCATCTATGCCTCTTCCTCTTGTTCACGGGCTGTGTTTTTCCCGTAAAGGAGCAAGTGTTGTGCCGGCTCCGGACAAACGATTTTCAGCAATCTTGTCGGAGTTCCGACACTTTCGGACGGGAATCCTGATTCGTAAAGAGACATAATCCTGGGTTTGGTCTCCTGGTGGGGCGGTACGTCGATTTATCGACGTCGAAATTTCGACGTACGCGGTAAGTGTCGATATTTCGACGCACATTTGTGGCCGATTCGGCTTGAAATCGCCCTGCCTGCACAGGGTTTCGAGGTCGTGAACCGGGGAAAGTGTCGGAACTCCGACAGAAATCGCCATTTTCGAGCCCTACGAGCGCGATTTTGACGCAAAGAGAAATAAAATCGCCTCGAAACTCCGCGGGCGACGGGCCGGCACGCTGATTGCAATACTCATCTCCATAACAATCACAAGTTCATGCGCAAGCAAAAGAGATAAGAAAGGGGAAAACAATGAAAATCAAGATTACGTTTCTACTGGCTGCCGCGGCGGCTTTCTTTCTGACCAGCACCGCCGTCAGCGCGGGCTCCAATGACTATATACTTTTAATTCACGGTCGCCATGGCGTCGACCACTGCAATCCCACCAGCCAGATGCACATAGAGAAAGGCGGCTACTGGCTCGAGAGCGGCGCTGCTCCCATCAGCACGCTCAAGGCTTACGGCAACGTTCGCTACGTCGGATACAAGGGCAACACCTCCGGCGGCTATACCAGCTGGGGCCACTGCGGCGCGCAGCGTCAGATTTATTACGCCCTGAACGCCTTCTGTAAGGGCTCCAAGCGATGCACCATTATCGCTCACTCCATGGGCACCAACGCGGTCAGCTACTTTCTGTCTCGTTACAATCCTTCGACCTACGGGTGGAACATTCGCAAGGTTCAGCTGCTGGGCTCTTCGCAGGGCGGTTCGCACCTGGCGGAACTTTCCATGGCGGCCACTTACGCTACGGCCTGGATCCTTTCGGTGCTTGAGGCGACTTACCCGAATATGGACTACTATCTGCAACCCAATGTGGCGCGCTCCATCTGGAATCACAACCAGGCTTTCGGCATGACCTACTTTATGAAATCCGGCGACGGTAAGGTCGGCGGTTACGGCTGGCTGACGAAGACCTTCCTGGCGGGCGTGGACGATTCGGTCGTGAACAATCACAGCCTTTGCGGCCTGAACAATGACGAGAAAGTGGAATACAAGTGTTCCTACGGCGGCGGTCGCATGCTGGTTCGCAGGAACTTCTGGGGCAAGAAATTCTATCTGTATCGCTACACCCCCATGTATACCATTCACGCGGGCGGCGAAGACCACTTCAGCATTAAGCAGCGCGCCAGCTACTATTGAACCATATCTCGGCGCGTCGGGGACGACGCGTCGTTGAATTCCTATCCATCGGATTTTCGCTCGGCGGGAATCTCCTGAAACTCACCACTAGCATGTTACAGCAACGCGCCGGATTGCCGGCGCGGTTTTTTTTGCCTTACTCCAGCGGCTCTACTACGAGCGCGAAAACAGCGATTTGATCTTGGCGAAGATGCCTTTCTTCTTGGGTGCTTCGAGAGGCTTGTTGGAAGTGCGGCGACCGGTGCGTTCTTGTTGTTCCCGGTTATTGCCTCTGCGGCGTCCACCGCGACGACGGCGGCCTCCGCCGCCTCCGGAACCGTCGCCCTGGCCGCGACCTTCGCCGCCGCGGCCTTCACCACGACGCCCACCGCCGCCACCGGAGCGATTCTGGTTCTGATTGTCGTCGTTGTTGCCGCCGCGTCCGCGACCACCGCGTCGGCGGCGTTTGCGTCCGCCGCCCTGGCCCTGATTGGAGCCGGATTCTTGCTGATTATTGCTTCGATCCCCGGGTTTGCGACCCAGCAGCGCCGCGCGATCCAGGTCCCGTACGGACTGTCCGCCGCTCGCTTCCACCGCCGCTGTTTCCGGGCTTTCGCGTTCGTCCCGCCTGTCACGGCGCTCGCGATTGTCCCGCTCATCCCGACGCCCACGTCCGTCCTGCCGGCCGCGATCGTCTCGTCGTCCGCGGTCATCGCGGCGACCCCGTTCGTCCCGGCGCCCTCTGTCTCGGTCACGAGAGCCTCGCCCTCCGCCGCCGCCTCGACGACCATCGCGCCCGCCGCCCCGGGGGGCTTCGGCCATGCGTTCGCCGTAGGGTTTGAAATCGCCTTTGGGGCGCTGGAGGAATTCCTCGTTGATATCGTGCACGGGAATTTTGTTTCCCAGGTAACGATGAATGCGGGGCAGACTGTCGTAGTCGGCCTCGGAACAATAAGAAATACTGACGCCGGTTTTACCCGCGCGAGCCGTCCGGCCGATGCGATGCACGTAGGATTCGCCGTCCTGGGGCAAATCGAAGTTAAAGACGTGGGTTACGTCGTCCACGTCCAGACCGCGACTGGCCACGTCCGTGGCCACGAGCACGGTATACTTGCCCAGCTTGTAATCCTTGAGCAGGCGAATGCGCTTCTTTTGATCCAGCATGGACGAAAGACCGGTGGCCGGAATTCCGATATCGCGCAAGGCGTTGACCAGGGTCGGGACCATGACCTTGAGGTTCGTAAAGACAATGGCCTTGAATTCCTCGGGGTCTACTTCCAGGATCTGATTGAGCATGTACGGAATCTTTTCCGCGCGGCCCAGGTGATACAATTGCTGATCGATTTTATCGACGGCGACGGTTTCGGGTTCGATGCGAACCTCCACCGGATCTTCCATGAAATCGCCCGCGAGGCGAATGATGTAATAAGACAGAGTAGCTGAGAAAAGAAAGGTCTGCGCGTCCGGCGGAATCTTCTTCATGATCCAGCGAATGTCCCGCAAGAAGCCCATGTCGAACATGCGGTCCGCTTCATCCAGGATCAGGTATTGGAACAGCTCGCAGTCGATGGTGCCTTTCTTGATGAAGTCAATTAGACGGCCGGGGGTAGCGGCGATGATGTCCGGGTTCTTGGCCAGCGCCGATTCCTGCTTATCATAACCTTCGCCGCCGTAGACGGAGCAGACGCTGACGGGATTGTACTTCGTCATCTTCTCCGTTTCCTCGGCGATTTGAATACACAGTTCGCGCGTGGGAGCAACGATCAAGACCGACGGGCCCTCGGGGCGATTGGTCATGATCTGGTGGAGAATGGGGAGTAAAAAGGCGACCGTCTTGCCGGTTCCGGTCTGGCTGACCCCGGCGATATCGCGGCCTTCCAG